>NZ_JBSVVZ010000005.1:0-147193 GCF_054071875.1 Pseudomonas sp. SDO524_S393
AGCAACGCATCAGTTGACTGATCCACCGCATTCGCGAGCAAGCCCGCTCCCACATGGGTTGTGTTTCGGCAGTTAGAGAATCGGCGAGATCAAGCGCGCCACCCGCATGCCCAGCTGTTGCAGGCGGTGGGTTTGGCGGCTTTCTTCCTGGCTGACCTCATGGGCCTGGTCGAAGTCGTCCAACAGCATCTGCTCCACTTGGCTGGCGAAGGCTTCATCCACCGTCAGCAACATCACTTCGAAATTCAGCCGGAACGAGCGGTTGTCCATGTTGGCACTGCCGATGGCGCTGATTTCGCTGTCCACCAACACCACCTTCTGATGCAGAAACCCCGGGGTATAGCGAAACACCCGCACGCCGGCGCGCAGGGCTTCGTTGGCGTAAAGGCTCGAAGCGGCGTACACCACGCGGTGGTCGGGGCGCGAGGGCAACAGCAGGCGCACGTCGACGCCGCGCAGCACCGCCAGACGCAGGGCAGCGAACACCGCTTCATCGGGGATGAAATAAGGGCTGGTGATCCACACCCGTTCAGTCGCCGCGTGGATGGCCTCGACAAAAAACAGCGAGCAGGTTTCATAGGGGTCGGCAGGGCCGCTGGCGAGCAGTTGGCAAAGTACGCCGTCCTCGGGATAGGCGTCCGGCAGGATCAGCGGCGGCAGTTCCCGCGCCGCCCAGAACCAGTCTTCGGCAAACGATTCCTGCAGGCACGCCACGACGGGTCCGGTGACGTGCACGTGGGTATCGCGCCACGGCGCCAAAGGCGGTTTTTTGCCCAGGTATTCGTCGCCCACGTTGTGCCCGCCGACAAACCCGGTGAGGCCGTCCACCACCACGATCTTTCGATGGTTGCGGAAGTTGACCTGGAAGCGATTGAGCCAGCCGCTGCGTGTGGCGAACGCATGCACCTGCACGCCGGCATCGCGCAGGGATTGCACATAGCGATGGGGCAGGGCGTGGCTGCCTATGCGGTCATACAGCACGTAAATGGCCACACCTTCGGCGGCCTTTTCCGTCAGCAGGGTGTGCAGTTGGCGGCCGAGTTCGTCGTCATGGATGATGAAAAACTGAAACAGCACGGCAGTCCTGGCGTTGCGAATGGCCTCGAAGATCGCGCTGAAGGTGGCATTGCCGTTGATCAGCAAACGCACTTCATTGTTGGCCAGGCACGGCATGCGCCCCAGTTTGGGCATGGCGCGCAGGGAGGTATAGGCGCTGGAGTTGCGCGCGGCCAGGGCTTCCTCGACCCATGGGCGCCAGTTCAATTCGGTGATGGCGGTGTGCATTTCCTGGTTGGCCTGGCGACGTGCCTGGATGTAGGCATCGAAGGTGCTGCGGCCGAAGATCAGGTAGGGGATGAGCGTCAGGTAAGGCATGAACATCAGCGACAGGGCCCAGGCGATCGAGCCTTGGGCGGTCCTGACGGTCAGCACCGCGTGGATCGCGGCGAGGGTGCCGAAAAAGTGCAGGGTGGCAATGAAATAGGCGAGCAGGTGCGGGCCAAAAAAATCCATGAACGACATGACTCCTGACGGTCCAGTGCCTAACAGACCATGTTCGGTCAGGAATGTCGCTATTTTATTTGCCATGCAACACTGGCGCCTTCGCAGCGTCTAACGCCAACAATCGCCCAGGAGTTACCCGATGAATGCTCGTCTGTTTGGTTTAGCCATGGTTATGGGTGTGTCGCTGCCGATGGCGGCGCAGGCGCAGATGCTGGCGCCGGGCTTGTGGGAGTTGACCACCAGCAACATGAAAGTCGATAACCAGGACCTGCCGGACCTGTCGCTGATCCTCGGTCAGCTCAAGCAACAAATGACCCCCGAACAACGCGCCATGCTGGAAAAGCAGGGCATCACCATGGCCGGTAAAGGCGTGCAGGTGTGTCTCACGCCTGCCCAGGTCGCCTCCGATTCGATCCCGCTCACCGACCCGCAGTCGGGGTGCAAGCAGGAAGTGACCGACAAGACCGGTAACCAGTGGAAATTCCGTTTCAGCTGCCCGAAAGCCCAGGGTACCGGCGTGGCGACGTTCCAGAGCCAGAAAGAATTCACCACCACCGTCAACGGCACCTTCAATGCCACCGGCATTCAGCAGAAGGGCAGCCTGGACAGCCATGCCCAGTGGCTGGGCAACGATTGCGGTACGGTCAAGCCTCGCGCCTAACGCAGAAAGTGCAGGGGCAGGCCCTGACAACTGTCGATCACCTGACCGTTGTGCCAGGCCAGGTGACCGGACACCAACGTGGTACTGACGCTGTGGCGAAAGCTGCGCTCGGCGAAGGGTGTCCAGCCACAGCGCGCCAGGATCGGCTGGCTGCTGACGGGTTTACCCTCGGGCTCAGGTTTGATCAACACCAGGTCGGCCCAATACCCTTCGCGTAGATAACCCCGATCCGGGATGGCGAACAGGTCGGCCACTCGGTGACTGATCTTCTCTACCAGGGTGGTCAGCGGCAGCACCCCATCCGCCACCAACTCCATCAACGCCGGCAGGGCGTGTTGAACCAGCGGCAAGCCGGACGGCGCTTCGCGGTAGGCCAGCTGTTTTTGTGCCCAGGTGTGGGGCGCATGGTCGCTGCCGATCACGTCCAGCCGATCGCTCAGCAGTGCCTGGCGCAAGGCGTCGCGGTCGGTGCGGGTCTTGATCGCCGGGTTGCATTTGATCTGGTGGCCCAGCCGCACATAGTCGCGGTCGTCAAACAGCAGGTGGTGCAGGCAGACCTCGGCAGTGATGCGTTTTTCGGCCAGGGGCTTGTCTTCGAACAGGGCCAGCTCGCGGGCGCTGGTCAGGTGCAAGACGTGCAGGCGGGTGCCGTGGCGCTTGGCCAGTTCCACCGCCAGGGACGATGAGCGATAGCAGGCTTCGGCATCGCGGATCAGTGGGTGAGCGACGGCGGGGATTTGCTCGCCGAAACGCTCACGCAGGCGCTGTTCGTTGGCCTGGATGCTTGGCGTGTGCTCGCAGTGGGCGAGCAGGATGGTCGGCACCTCAGTGAACAGGCGCTCCAGGATGCGCGGGTCGTCCACCAACATATTGCCGGTGGAGGCGCCCATGAACACTTTGACCCCGGCCACTTCGCGCGGGTCGAGGGCGGCGACGGTGTCGAGGTTGTCATTGCTCACACCGAAGTGAAAGCCGTAGTTGGCCACCGAGTGCAGCGCGGCACGGCGTTTTTTATCGGCCAGGGCGTCCAGGTTCAGCGTGGCCGGGTTGGTGTTGGGCATGTCCATGAAGCTGGTGATGCCGCCGGCCACGGCCGCGCGGGACTCGCTGTAGAAGCTGCCTTTGTCCGGTGCGCCGGGTTCGCGGAAATGCACCTGGTCGTCGATCATGCCCGGCAGCAACCATTGGCCCTGGGCGTCGATGGCGACCGCCGTGTCCACGCCTTCTATGCTGCTGGCGATTTTTTCGATGCGGCCATTGGCGACGAGTACATCGGCGTCGAATATCCGGCCTTCGTTCACCAGGCGGGCGTTGCGGATCAGCAGGCGGCTCATGGTTCAGAACTCGTTTTGCAGGGCTTTGTAACCGCGCACCAGGTCGACATTGGTGCGCGCCACGTCTTCGGAAAACTCCGAGGCGCTGACGCTCACCGGCGGGAACTGCGACAGGTCGGTGTTGGGCCCGATGCGGGTGGTGGAGGGCACGTAGAAGGCGGCAGGCAAGTCGCGGCCATCGACCACCGAGTTGTGGCGCACCACGCAGCCGTTGCCCAGGGCGCAGTTGAACAGCACGCTGTTGAAGCCGATGAACACGCGGTCGCCAACGGTGCAAGGGCCATGGACGATGGAGCGGTGGGCGACGGAGGTGAACTCGCCGATGGTCACCGCCGCGCCGGACTTGGAGTGGATGACCACGCCGTCCTGGATATTGGAGTTGGCGCCGATGATGATCGGGTCCATGCCACCGTTGGCATCGACTTCGTCGGCGCGGATCACGGCGTAGGGGCCGACGAACACGTTTTCGCCGATGACCACTTTGCCGCAGATGATGGCGGTCTTGTCGACGTAGGCCGATTCGGCAATGACTGGCAGGTCGCCGGAGGGGTTTTTGCGGATCATGCTGCGGGTTCCTTCAGGGGCGCGGTAATGATGTGGACCTGGTCGCCGTCGATGGCGTTGTAGAAACAGGTGGCTCGACCGGTATGGCAGGCCGGGCCTTGCTGGTTGACGATCAGCAGCACGGCGTCGCCGTCACAGTCCAGGCGCGCTTCGACCAACTGTTGCCAATGACCGGAGCTTTCGCCCTTGCGCCACAGTTGCTGGCGCGAGCGTGACCAGTAGCAGACCTGGCCGGTGGCAAGGGTTTCGTTGAGGGCCTGGCGGTTCATCCAGGCCAGCATCAACACCTCGCCAGTGCCATGTTGTTGGGCGATCGCGGCAATCAGGCCATCGCTGTTCCACGGCAGGGCGTCGAGTACCTGTTCGAGTGGAAAGCGGCTGCCCAGGGCAGCCCCTTCCAGATCGAGCATGCTCAGGGTCATGGCTTGCTCAGCGCGGCGCACAGGGTGTTGAGGTTGTATTCGAACAGCCCGGTGAAGGTGCTGGCCGGCCCTTCGGCGGCGAGGGCGTCGGAGTACAGCGTGCCGCCGATCTGTGCGCCGCTTTCGTCGGCGATTTGCTTGAGCAGGCGGGCGTCCTTGATGTTTTCCATGAACACGGCTTTGACTTTGTCCTTACGGATCTGGGTGATCAGCGCAGCGACTTCGGCAGCGGACGGTTCACGCTCGGTGGACAGGCCCTGTGGCGCCAGGAATTGAATGCCATAGGCCTGGCCCAGGTAACCGAAGGCATCGTGGGACGTAACGATGCGGCGGTTGCCCGCTGGCAGCGCGCCGAACTTGGTTTTGGCTTCGGCCAGCAGGCGGTAGATTTCCTTCAGGTAGGCCTGGCTGTTGCGCAGGTAATCCGTCTTGTTGGTCGGGTCGGCCGCCACCAGTGCCTTGGTGATGTTATTCACATAGATTTCGGCGTTGGCCAGGTTGTGCCAGGCGTGCGGGTCCGGGATGGTCTCGCCGTCTTCTTCCATGGTGTGGGAGATCACACCTTTGCTGGCCGTGACTACCGTAGCCTTGGTTTCGGTGCTGGTGACCAGACGGTCCAGCCACGGCTCGAAGCCGAGGCCGTTCTTGATGATCAGCTTGGCTTTCAGCAGCGCCTTGGCGTCATCCGGCGTCGGCTCATAGGTATGGGCGTCGGCGTCGGGGCCGACCATGTTGCTGATCTGGATGTGATCGCCACCGATCTGGTGGGTGATGTCACCGAGAATGCTGAAACTGGTGACCACTTGGAGTTTGTCGGCAGCCTGCGCCATCGACAGCGGTAGCAGAAGACTGAACAGCACGAGTAAAGCGCGCATCGTGAAACACCTCATTGGGATGTAAGAGAGGGCGGGCGGCGCAGCAAGCCGTGCACCGGGCCGAAAACCACGGACAGCAGATACCCGGCGCCAGCCACCAGCACGATCGCCGGGCCGCTGGGCAACGAGTAGTAGAACGACAGCAATAAACCCAACCACACCGACAGGCATCCCAGCACCGCCGATACCGCGATCAACACCGGCAGGCGCCGGCTCCAGAAGCGTGAAGCAATGGCCGGCAACATCATCAAACCCACCACCATCAAGGCGCCGATGGCCTGGAAGCCGATCACCAGGTTCAGCACCACCAGGGTCAGGAACAGGCCGTGGGCCAGTGGCCCGAGGCGACTGACGGTTTGCAGGAACAGCGGGTCGAGGGTGTCCAGCAGCAGCGGTCTGTAGATCACGGCCATGGCGATCAGGCTGAACGCCGACACCCAGAGCATGCCGGTGAGGGTGGTTTCATCCACCGCCAGCGCCGAGCCGAAGAGCAGGTGCAGCAGGTCCAGGCGCTTACCGGCGATGCCGAGGATGAGTACGCCGGCAGCCAGGGAAATGGGGTAGATGGCGGCGAGGCTGGCGTCTTCGCGCAGGCCGGTGCGGCGGGTGATCCAGGCCGACAACCCGGCCATGCCGAGGCCGGCGCCGAGGCCGCCGATGGTCAGGGCGGGCAGGCTGATGCCGGCGAACCAGAAACCCAGCGCTGCGCCGGGCAGAATGCCGTGGGCCACGGCGTCGCCGATCAGGCTCATGCGCCGCAAAATCAGGAACACGCCCAGCGGCGCGGTGCTGCACGCGAGCACGAGGCCGCCGATCAATGCGCGGCGCATGAAGACGAAGTCGTGGAACGGCATCCACAGATGGGCAGTGAAATGCATCAGGCTACCGCCATCTGCGGCAGGGGGCGGATCAGCTCTTTGCTGGGCCCGAACACACAGCCGGTGTTTTTGATCTGCACCACTTGCTGGGTGTGATGGCGAACGGAGGCGAGGTCATGACAAACGATGACCACCGTGCGCCCTTGATCATGCCAGGCATGCACGTGTTTCCAGCACAGTGCCTGGCCTTCTTCGTCGAGGGCCGCGTGGGGTTCGTCGAGCAGCAGCACCGGCGCTTCGGCCAGGCTCATGCGCGCGAGCAGGGCGCGTTGCAGTTCGCCGCCGGATAAGGCCATCAACGGACGTTGCTCCAGGCCGCTGAGGCGCCAGTCTTCCAGTACGGCTTGCAGACGTTCAGTGCGTTGCGGCGGCGTGAGTTGTGTACCCCAGAACCCGGCAGCCACCAGCTCTTGCAGGCTGATGGGAAATTGGCGGTCGAGGTGCTGCTGCTGGGGCAGGAACGACAGGCCGCCCCGACGTGGAACCTCCACGTGGACTTTTCCCGCCAGTGGCTTTTGCAGCCCGGCAATGACTTTGAGCAGGCTGCTCTTGCCCGTGCCATTGGCGCCGATGATGCCGGTGAGGCTGCCTTTTTCCAGGGTGAGGTCAAGGGCGGGCGTCAGCGGTTGGCCCGGGGCGCCCCAACGTAAAGCGGTGCACGTGATCATGCAGAAGGTCTCGTCCAGCGGCTTTCAGCCACGGCATCGTGCGCGTGCAGGCTTTCGGCGTGGATCACTTTCAGGTGGAAGGCTTTGACGGCATCCAGGCGCTTCAAGGCGAGGTTCAGGCGGCGGGCGGCGTCTTCGCAGAACATCAGGTTCTGCCCGTTGGCCAGGGCGAAGGCTTGTTCATCCGCACGTTTCACCGCGGTTTGCACGGCGGTGCCGAGGGCGGCTTCGACCTCATCGATCAATTCAAGGATGGGCAGGTCGGGTTGGTCGCCGTCCAGTTCGATCAGCAACTGTGCGGTGCTGCGCTGGCTGTGGGGCGTGGCGACGATGCCATTGGCGGTGCCGAGCCAGGTCAAAACGTCTTCGTGCTGCAGCGGCGTGTTGGCGAAGTCTTCGAGAAATTGCTGCTGAATCAACTGCCTGGAAAGGGCGGCCGAGCACGGGCACGTTGAGGAATAAGTAACGTCAATTTTTAGTTCCACGTGGAACATCTGATCTCTGAGACGCGCCTCGATGCTTACCGGATAGGCTTTCCAGCCGGCCAGAGGGCTGACCAGGGCGGAGCGTTTGAGCAGCAGATCGGTGTGAATCCGCAGGTAGGCGTTATTAGATAAACCTTCATGACTGTCGAGAAATCGCTGCAGTACATTACGCAGAAGTGCAGGCGTCAGGGGCTGTTGGTCGAGCATCTCCAGCGCCAGGTACAGGCGTGACATATGAATGCCACGGGCGGTGCCGTCGTCCAGGCTTACGCCGGCATCGGCGGTGGCGGTGAGGCGCTGGCCGTCGAGCAGAATGGGCAGGGCGATGCCGCACATGCCCACCCAGTCGAGTGGCAAGGCTTGGCGTGAAGCCTGCGCGGCGATATCCGGCAGAGTCAGCGCATTCATGAGCAGGTCCATCGTTGGAAATAAAAAGACATGTTATATTATAACTATTAAGTCGACGATTATTTTTCTGCTTCTGTCTTTTTTCAGTCATGTCGAGCAGGGACGCTCCTCTATTCGCGGTATATGTCATGCACAGACGTCAGCTTCTCAACCTGCTTCTGGCCAGCCCTTTCTTTACGTTGCCCTTTGCGGCCCATGCCACGCAGATCCGCAATGCACGCCTGTGGCGTTCGGATGACAAACTGCGGCTGGTGTTCGATCTCAGCGGCCCGGTGCAGTACAAGACGTTTACCCTGGCCGCGCCCGAGCGCCTGATCATCGACCTGAGCGGCGCCGGCCTCAGCGGTGATTTCAGCCAGCTGAACCTCGCACACAGCGGAATCACCTCGATTCGCTCCGGGCATTTCGGCAAGGGTGACACGCGCATCGTGCTGGACCTGGCAGCACCGATGCAGCTCAACAGTTTCTTGCTGCCGCCCCAGGAGGGCCAGGGTCACCGCCTGGTACTGGACCTGACCAGCGCCACTCAGGCGCCCCGGCAAATCGCCGCTGAACCCAAGCCGTTGGTGGCGCCGGTGGATAAGGCGCATCCGAAGCGCGACATTATTGTGGTGGTCGACCCCGGGCACGGCGGCAAAGACCCGGGTGCCGTGGGCTCCAAGGGCCAGCGCGAAAAAGATGTGGTGTTGTCCATCGCCCAATTGCTGGCCAAGCGCTTGAAGCGCGAGAAGGGTTTTGACGTGAAGCTGGTGCGCAATGACGACTTCTTCGTACCGCTGCGCAAGCGTGTGGACATCGCCCGTCAGCACAAGGCCGATATGTTCATTTCGGTGCATGCCGACGCCGCGCCACGGCTGACGGCCTCGGGAGCTTCCGTGTTTGCGCTGTCCGAGGGCGGGGCCACCTCGGCCACTGCACGTTTCATGGCGCAGCGTGAAAACGGCGCGGACCTGCTGGGCGCCACCACCTTGCTCAACCTCAAGGACAAGGATCCGATGCTGGCGGGGGTGATTCTCGACATGTCGATGAACGCCACCATCGCCTCCAGCCTGCAATTGGGCAGTTCGGTGCTGGGCAGCCTGCAAAGCATCACCAGCTTGCATCAGAAGCGTGTGGAGCAGGCGGGCTTCGCGGTGCTCAAGTCACCGGATGTGCCGTCAATCCTGGTGGAGACCGGATTTATCTCCAACACTCGGGACGCCCAGCGGTTGGTGACGGCGCGTCATCAGCAGGCTGTAGCGGATGGTCTGTTCGAAGGCCTGAAAAGCTACTTCCAGAAGAATCCGCCGGTCAACAGCTACATGGCGTGGGTGCAGGAACAGAAGAGCGGTCAGGCTTAACAGCCGGTGATACGGCTACAAGTGAACCTGGCGCTGGTGCCACCGGAGCTGGAAAACCGGTTGAGGGTGGTCCAGCCCACACGCCGCGTGTAGCCGACCCACGCTTCGCCATCGGACGCCAGCCCGGTAAAGAACGTCAGTTGCCCATAGCGGCTGCTGGTCTGTGCCCAATAGCGTTTGCCGATCACCTCGAAACCCCGCAGATACGTGGTGTTGCCCACGGTCGCCACGCTGTAGGCATTGCCCAGCGGATCCACACAAGCCAGCAGATTGGCGCTGCGCGTGCAATCAGCCAACAGGCTCGGCGCCTGGGCACTGGCTTGCTCTGCCGCTGCCAGTAACAGGGCACACAACAGATATCTCATAGGACTTCTCGGGGCCGGAAGAGGGTCAAGCATTGCGCCCTTCGTCGTGTGGAGCAAGGGGGGATTGGCTTATTTGTATTGTTATACTATAACATTAAAAGCACAGCCTGACCCGTGAACCGTTCCCATGACTGAACAAGACCTACTGTCCCAACCGCCAGCCGATTACATGAATGACGCTCAGCAGGGTTTCTTCCGCACGCTGTTGCTCACCGAGCGCAATGAGCTGCAAGACCGCATCGACGCCGAGTTCCTGGGGCTGCGCGAGCAGGAAACCAACAGCGACCCGGCGGACATCGGCAGTGCCGAAGAACAGCGTCAGTGGCAACTGCGCCTGCTGGAGCGCGAAAAGAAGCTGCTGGACAAGATCGACGATGCCCTGGAACGGCTGGCCCGTGGCGAATACGGCTGGTGCCGCGAAACCGGCGAGCCCATCGGCCTGCAGCGTTTGTTGCTGCGCCCTACCGCCACGCTGTGCATCGAAGCCAAAGAACGTGAAGAGCTGCGCGAACGCCATAAACGGGCGATTTGACCGGCCACCCCTGTGAGGAATATCTGATGCCCCATCGTCTCCCCGTTACCGTGCTGTCCGGCTTCCTCGGCGCCGGCAAAAGCACACTGCTCAACTACGTTTTGCGCAACCGCGACAACCTGCGCGTGGCCGTGATCGTCAATGACATGAGTGAAATCAACATCGACGGCAGCGAAGTCCAGCGCGATGTCACCCTCAACCGCTCCGAAGAAAAACTGGTGGAGATGAGCAACGGCTGCATCTGCTGCACCTTGCGTGAAGACTTGCTCGAAGAAGTCGGAAAACTCGCCAAAGAAGGACGCTTCGATTACCTGCTGATCGAATCCACCGGTATTTCCGAGCCCTTGCCCGTGGCGGAAACCTTCACCTTTCGCGATGAAAACGAGCAAAGCCTGGCCGACATCGCCCGTCTGGACACCATGGTCACCGTGGTCGACGGCATGAATTTCCTGCTCGACTACCAGGCCGCCGAAAGCCTGGCGTCACGGGGTGAAACCCTTGGCGAAGACGACGAGCGTTCCATCACCGACCTGCTGATCGAGCAGATCGAATTCGCCGATGTGATCCTGATCAGCAAAATCGACCTGATCAGCAGCCGCGAACGCGAAGAGCTGATGGCCATCCTCGAGCGCCTGAACGCCCAGGCGGAAATCATCCCGATGGTCATGGGTGAGGTGGCGCTGAACAAGATCCTCAACACCGGCCGCTTCGATTTCGAGCGTGCCGCCCAGGCACCGGGCTGGTTGCAGGAATTGCGCGGCGAACATGTGCCGGAGACCGAAGAGTACGGCATCGCCTCCACCGCTTACCGAGCGCGCCGCCCGTTTCACCCACAGCGCTTCTTCGACTTTATCGACCGGCCGTGGGTCAACGGCAAACTGCTGCGCTCCAAAGGCTTTTTCTGGTTGGCCAGCAAACACCGCGACGCGGGCAGTTGGTCCCAGGCCGGCGGCTTGATGCGCCACGGGTTTGCCGGGCGCTGGTGGCGCTTCGTGCCGAAAAGCCAATGGCCTCAGGACGAAGAAAGCGTCGCGGCCATCATGGGCAACTGGCAACTGAGCACCGGTGACTGCCGTCAGGAACTGGTGTTTATCGGGCAAAACATCGACTTCGCCCAACTGCGTGCGGAGCTGGACGCGTGCTTGCTCAACGATGAAGAAATGGCCCAGGGCGTCGAAGGCTGGCGCTTGCTGGCCGATCCTTTTGGCCCTTGGTATGAGGAGGCAGCCGCCTGATGCTGGCCCCGGTCATTCCCCTGCGTCCCGTGATTCGCCAGACCCGCGGTGAAACCCCACTGGCCTTGTCCGATATCCTCGAGGACGGTGTGAACCTGGCACTGTGGCAGCGCCAATTGCCTCTGCATATCGCCGAATTTGGCGCCTTGCTGGTGGCGCTCAACGAGCCCTTGGCGGACGCCATGGTCATTGAACTCGACACTGAAGATGCGGTGCCCAACTTGCAGGGATTGGCGTCCAGTTGCCGCGATCTTGAGGGCTATGAAGGGTTTATCGCCGATGTATCGTGGCTGGTCAGCGCTTTTGCTTGCCTGTTGGGTGCCAAGCGCATCGGTGTGCGCCTGCGGCTGCTGGACAAAGCCATGTGCCCGCGTTTTCACGTCGACCACGTGCCGGTGCGGCTGATCACCACTTACGCCGGCATCGGTAGCCAATGGTTGCGAGAGGGCGTGATGGATCGTCGCACGCTGGGCCAGCCGGATGCCGAGCCCATCGACCGTATCGAACAGATTCACTGCGGTGAAGTGGCGTTGCTCAAGGGGACAAAATGGCAGGGCAATGAGAGCCATGGCCTGATCCACCGTTCGCCGGCCCTGAAGCCAGATGAACGACGGCTGATTCTCACGCTGGATTGGTTGGCATAACCGCGTAGGATCTAGCTCTCTACACGGTCCGAATGACGCCCCTCATGCTGCAGAACATTCCCACCCATGTGATTGCCGGCCCTCTGGGCGCCGGCAAGACCAGCCTCATCAAGCACCTGCTTGCCCAGCGTCCGGCCAACGAGCGCTGGGCGGTGTTGATCAACGAGTTCGGGCAGATCGGCCTGGACGCGGCCCTGCTGACCCAGGATGACGATGGCATTGCCCTGGGCGAAGTGGCGGGTGGCTGTCTGTGTTGTGTGAATGGTGCACCTTTCCAGGTCGGCCTTGGCCGTTTGCTGCGTAAGACCAAACCGGATCGGCTGTTTATCGAGCCCTCGGGTCTGGGCCACCCGGCACAGTTGCTCAGGCAGTTGCGCGAGGCTCCCTGGCAGACCGTCCTGGCGGTTCAACCTTGTGTGCTGGTGCTGGACGCCCAGGCCCTGGCGGCGGGCAAGCCCTTGCCTGAAACACAGCGTGAAGCCCTGCCCAGTGCTGGTCTGCTGGTGCTGAACAAAGACGAAACATTGGCTGCCACACAGCGGCTGGCCATCGAGCGGCAACTGCCCGATTGTCCGTTGTACTGGACCCGCCAGGCGCAATTGCCGCTGGCGCAACTACCGGGCCTGGATGCCAAGGCGGGCGGCGCTGTGGATAACCTTGAGGTGCCCAAGGCTCTCGGGCAACTACCCGCCATCTGGGGCGATCCCACGTTGCCAATCTGCCTGAGCCAGGCGCAAGAGGAGGGGTGGAGCATCGGCTGGCGCTGGCATCCGAGCCAGCAATTCGACACTGCCCGCGTGCATCAATGGCTGACCAGTCTTGAATGGCATCGCGCCAAACTGGTTATCCACAGCCCGGAGGGGTGGGTGTCGGCCAACGCTGTGGATAATTGCTCGCTGGTCTGGCAGCCCAGCGAATGGCGCCGCGATTCACGCATCGAATTGATTTTCAGCGAGCCTCAGGAGATGGCCGCCTTGCAGGGCGCATTGGCGGCTTGCCGTTACTGACGGTGCTTGGTGCCGTGGTCCTGGCGCCATTGGCTCAGCTCGATCACCTCGGCGCTGGGCAACGGTGTTTTGATCTCGAACGGGTAGGGCGCCAGCTCGATCTGCGCGCTATGGGCGCCGAATTGGGTGATGGTCCCGGGGTGGCGGGTTTCCCCGGTTACCGTGAATTCAAAGTTGTAGATGCGTGCCAGACGCCGCCGACCATTGGCATCGCGCACGAAACCGATGCGTTTGAGCGCCACGGCGCCATCCAGCAGTTCGATATCCAGCTTGGCGCAATGCTGCTTGACCCGCTCCAGCGCGCGCTCGCGCAGGCCGTGGTTGTGCCACACCCAGGCAGCGCCGGTCGCCAGCAGCATCAACACGAAGATGTTTCCCAGGGTCAGCATGCGATGAACTCCAACAAAGTGAGAGCAGCTTAACTGTGTCGCCGGTCTGTCGTACAGGCTGCGTTTAGTCGCATACTGCGCGGCCAGAATTTCAATGGCTTTACGGAAATCTCCCGCATGAAACGCACACCTCATCTGCTTGCGATCCAGTCTCATGTGGTCTTCGGCCACGCCGGAAACAGCGCCGCCGTGTTCCCCATGCAACGGGTCGGGGTGAACGTCTGGCCGCTGAACACGGTGCAGTTTTCCAACCATACCCAGTATGGCCAGTGGGCCGGAGAAGTCCTCGCGCCGCAGCAGATTCCGGCGTTGGTTGAAGGCATTGCCGCGATAGGCGAATTGGGCAACTGCGACGCGGTGCTGTCCGGCTACCTGGGCAGTGCGCAGCAGGGCCGCGCGATTCTGGCCGGCGTGGCACGCATCAAGGCGATCAACCCCAAGGCGCTGTACCTGTGTGATCCGGTGATGGGGCATCCTGAAAAAGGCTGCATCGTGCCCCAGGACGTCAGCGACTTTTTGCTGGATGAGGCCGCGGCAGTGGCCGACTTCCTGTGCCCTAACCAACTGGAGCTGGACAGCTTCGCCGGACGCAAGCCGCAATCACTGTTCGACTGCCTGGCCATGGCCAAGGCGTTGCTGGCACGCGGGCCGAAAGCGGTGTTGGTGAAGCATCTGGATTACCCGGGCAAGCTGCCCGAGGGTTTCGAGATGCTGCTGGTGACGGCGGAGGGCAGCTGGCACCTGCGTCGGCCGCTGCTGGCGTTCCCTCGCCAGCCGGTGGGGGTGGGCGATTTGACGTCAGGTCTGTTTCTGGCAAGGGTGCTTTTGGGTGACAGCCTGCTGGCCGCGTTTGAATTTACCGCCGCAGCCGTGCATGAGGTGCTGCTGGAAACCCAGGCCTGCGCCAGTTACGAGCTGGAACTGGTGCGTGCCCAGGACCGTATCGCGCATCCGCGCGTACGGTTCGAAGCCACGCCAATCGGTCTGTAAGCACACACAAACCCATGTGGGAGCGGGCAAGTCGAAGCGTCGAACCGCCGCTCCCACATTTGCTCCGATTTACAGTTCGAAACTTACAGCGTGTCGGACTTGATTTCCTGGTAGCGCTTCTCCAGCTCCTGGCGAATCTGCCGGCGTTGCTGGGCCTGTACGAAGCGGCGTTTGTCTTCACTGTTCTGCGGTTGCAGGGGCGGCACGGCGGCGGGTTTGCGCTGGTCGTCCACGGCCACCATGGTAAAGAAGCAGCTGTTGGTATGGCGCACCGAGCGTTCGCGGATGTTCTCGGTCACCACCTTGATGCCCACCTCCATCGACGTGTTGCCGGTGTAGTTGACCGATGCAAGGAAGGTCACCAACTCGCCGACATGGATCGGCTCGCGAAAAATGACCTGGTCTACGGACAAGGTCACGACATAGCGACCGGCATAACGGCTCGCGCAGGCGTAGGCCACTTCATCGAGGTACTTGAGCAAGGTGCCGCCGTGTACGTTGCCTGAAAAATTGGCCATATCAGGGGTCATCAGTACCGTCATCGACAGCTGGGCGTTTCCGGGTTCCATAGCACACTCACGGGTTGTAGGCATTGGTTGGGGAGGCACCTCTGCGGGTGCTGGAATCTTTGCAGCGCCATCCCTAACGGGACGCCGGCAGGCGGCTTGTCGTCACGCCCGGACCGTTCTGTTTCCATATATTGCACCGGCTTTCTGTCGGAAGTCGCGGTGTTAACCTTCAAAGGCCCGTCTCAGGGTATTTCTTACGATCAAGGCCGACTTTTCCTTCCGTTAATTGCGATTATTCAACGGCGCGGGCGGAAGTGGGAAAAGCGCCAGTACCCTCAAGGAGCCCCTCGCCATGCACGCCATCAGCTTTATCCAGGACTTGGCCGTGATCATGCTGGTGGCAGGGGTGGTCACCATTCTGTTCCACCGCCTCAAGCAGCCGGTGGTGCTGGGTTACATCGTCGCCGGCTTTATCATCGGCCCGCATACGCCGCCCTTCGGCCTGATCCACGACGAAGACACCATCAAGACCCTCGCCGAGCTGGGGGTGATTTTCCTGATGTTCTGCCTGGGCCTGGAGTTCAGCCTGCGCAAATTGTTCAAGGTGGGCGCCACGGCGTTCATCGCAGCGTTCCTGGAAATCATCCTGATGATCTGGATCGGCTACGAGATCGGCCGCTGGTTCGACTGGAACACCATGGACTCGCTGTTCCTCGGCGCGATCCTGGCGATTTCCTCCACCACCATCATCGTCAAGGCGCTCAATGACCTGAAGATGAAGAACCAGCGCTTCGCCCAGTTGATCTTCGGCGTATTGATCGTCGAGGACATCCTCGGCATCGGGATCATCGCCTTGCTGTCGAGCATCGCGGTCAGCGGCACGGTCAGTTCCGGTGAGGTGTTCTCCACGGTCGGCAAGCTCTCGCTGTTCATGATCGTCGCGCTGGTCATTGGCATCCTGCTGGTGCCCCGTCTGCTGGCCTATGTGGCCAAGTTCGAAAGCAACGAGATGCTGTTGGTCACTGTACTGGGCCTGTGTTTCGGTTTCTGTCTGCTGGTGGTCAAGCTCGAATACAGCATGGTGCTGGGCGCGTTCCTGATCGGTGCGATCATGGCCGAGTCGCGCCAGTTGATTAAGATCGAACGCCTGATCGAGCCTGTTCGCGACATGTTCAGCGCGATCTTCTTTGTCGCCATCGGCTTGATGATCGACCCGCAGATCCTCGTGCAATACGCCTGGCCGATTGCGGTGATCACCGTGGCCGTGGTGTTGGGCAAGATGCTGTCCTGTGGCCTGGGGGCATTCATTGCCGGCAATGATGGCCGCACGTCGCTGCGGGTTGGGATGGGGCTGTCACAGATAGGCGAGTTTTCCTTCATTATCGCGGCGTTGGGGATGACGCTTCAGGTGACCAGCGACTTCCTGTACCCGGTGGCGGTGGCGGTTTCGGCGATCACCACGCTGCTTACGCCGTACCTGATTCGTGGTGCCGATCCGCTGTCGTTGAAGATTGCAGCGGTGATGCCCAAGCGCATGAGCCGAGTGTTCGGCCTGTATGGCGAATGGCTGCGTAGCATACAGCCCCAGGGCGAGGGCGCGATGCTGGCGTCGATGATCCGCAAGATCATCCTGCAAGTGGGCGTGAACCTGGCGCTGGTAGTGGCGATCTTCCTGGCCGGCAGCTTTTTCGCGGTGCGTATCGGTGAGTATCTGGAAGGCTGGATCAGCGATCCCAGCTGGCAGAAAGCGTTGATCTGGGGCGGGGCGTTGCTGGTGTCGTTGCCATTCCTGATTGCGGCGTACCGCAAGCTCAAAGCGCTGTCGATGTTGCTGGCGGAAATGAGCGTGAAACCGGAAATGGCCGGCCGACATACTCAGCGCGTACGAAGGGTGATCGCCGAGCTGATCCCGTTGTTGTCGCTGCTGGTGATTTTCCTGCTCCTGGCGGCCTTGTCGGCGAGTATTCTGCCGACCAACAAACTGCTGGTGCTGATCGCTATGGTGACTGCGGCGGTGGCGGCCGTACTCTGGCGGTGGTTCATCCGCGTGCATACGCGGATGCAGGTCGCCTTGCTGGAGACGCTGGATAACCATAAGGACACCCCAGAGCACTAAGGCGTTTTCACTGTAGTGAGCGAGCTTGCTCGCGCTGGGCTGCGAAGCAGCCCCTCAAACAACGAGCCCGCACCCTCAGGCATGGATCACAACATTGAGGCTCTGCCCCAGGGATCAGCTTTCCAGCCAAACATCCCGCGCCCAGTGCCACACCGATTCCCATGACTCTTCGGTGACGATTTCTTCTTCGGCGGACCACAGCACCACGGTGCCGTCCTCTTCCACGCAGTAATAGTCATCACCGTCCTGGCACAGCGGGATCAGTTCGCGAGGTACACCCAGGTCCCATGCCGTCGCAGCCACTTCCGGCAGGTAGGTATGGGAGCCTGGGTCGGTGACGGTCACCGGTTCGAGGCTGCCATAGACCACATCACTGACGGTCAGCAGAAATTCCTTGAAGACGAAGGGGATATTGATGAAGAGCTCTTCTTCAATTTCAACCAGTTGATCTTCGTCGGGCAACTCCAGAGGAACCGGGACCGGTTCGTTGGCTTCACGCAATTGTTCGATGATTTCTTCCACGGCCGGGATCCTCTTGCTAGATGGCGCGGTTTATAGGGGCGTTTTATACAGTAGCTCGCTATAAGTGCAACCGTGAAATAGAAAACCCCGGAACATGTCCGGGGTTTTGGTTACTGCTTGTTCACACGTGCGGGTTTCAGCCGTTCTGGCGGATACCGGCGACCAGCCAAGGCTGGTTTTCGCCTTGTGGGCGTTCCATGTTCCAGCTTTCGCTGAACACTTCGCCCTGGTCGAAACGCGAGGTCTTCGACACACCGCTGAAAGTCAGGGTGGCGATGGTCTTGTCGGCGCGATCATCCACACCGTCCAGCTGTACGCGCAGGTCGTCGATGTAGGTCGACTGGAAGCCGTCGCCCAGGTCAGCGCGTTCGCGCTTGAGGAACTCCAGCAATTGCGGAGTCACGAACTCGGCGATCTTGTCCATTTCGTTGGCGTCCCAGTGTTGCTGCAGGGACTGGAAGTGGCCGCGGGCCGCTTCGACGAAGCGCTCTTCATTGAACCAGGCCGGCGCGTTGATCACCGGACGGGCGGCAGGTGCAGCCGAACCGCCGAAGATCGAACCCATGGCAGGCTTTTGCTCGAACACTTCACGCTGCATCGGCGCGCCGGCTGGAGCCAGGTGCTCCTGCTGCTTGCGGCGACGGGCGGCGATGAAACGGAAGATCACGAAGGCGATGACCGCCATGATCAGGATGTCGAAGATTTGCATGCCCTGGAAGCCGCCGCCCATGAACATGGAAGCGAGCAGGCCACCGGCCGCGATACCGGCCAGAGGGCCCAACCAGCGCGAAGCACCGCCGGCCTTGGCAGCAGCGCCAGCGGCACCGGCCGCGCCAGCGGTTGCGGCTGCGCCGCCCATGCCACCGGCGGATGGCGCCATTTGGCTGGTCTGGTGAGTGGGTGCTGCGCCCGAACTTTTGCCGCCACCGAAGCGTTTGGCGTTGGCGTCGAGGCTCATCGTCAGGCCGATGCACAACGCCATGGCGATGCTAAGAAAACGTTTCATAAAGGGAATTCCCATTTGTGGATTGCACGCGCGCCATGTTGCACAGGTGCAGTGACAGTAGCTAGCGACATAATGTTTCGGGCTTTTGCGTAAGACCGATTCAGGATGGTCTGTAGGACTAATTACAGATATTGGCCCGCGTGCCTGAAATACAAGGGCAGCTCCAGTGATCGTTCCCTGGCTGCGCCCGGGAACGATCAACGATCAAACGGCTTCGAGCTTCGCGTAGCCCATCATCAGCCATTTGCTGCCTTCGGCGAAGTTCACCTGGACCCGCGCCTGGGC
The DNA here is from genome assembly GCF_054071875.1 of Pseudomonas sp. SDO524_S393. Taxonomy (NCBI): domain Bacteria; kingdom Pseudomonadati; phylum Pseudomonadota; class Gammaproteobacteria; order Pseudomonadales; family Pseudomonadaceae; genus Pseudomonas; species Pseudomonas sp. SDO524_S393. The sequence continues at coordinate 18,739 of NZ_JBSVVZ010000005.1, forward strand.
ACCGGTGCCTTCGAAGTTGAGGATCACGCCCTCGCCGAAGATCGCATGCTTGACCTGCTGTCCCAGGCTGAAGGGCGTCTGCGGAATCTCGGAGCCCGCGAACAGGCTGCTGGAATTCTGCTGCTGGCCGCCGCCAAACGGACGGCTGACGCTGTTGGACAGGCGCACTTCCTGGATCAGCCCCTTCGGTACTTCACGCACGAAGCGCGACACCTTGTTGTAGGTCTCGCTGCCGTACAGGCGTCGGGTTTCGGCATAGGTCATCACCAGGTTCTGCATGGCGCGGGTGATGCCCACGTAGGCCAGGCGACGTTCTTCTTCAAGGCGGCCGGGCTCTTCCAGGCTCATCTTGTGGGGGAACAGACCTTCTTCCATGCCCACCAGGAACACATAGGGAAATTCCAGGCCCTTGGCGCTGTGCAAAGTCATCAGCTGGATGCTGTCTTCATGCTCATCGGCCTGGGTATCGCCGGCTTCCAGCGACGCATGCCCGAGGAATGCCGCGAGCGGGGTCAGCTCTTCGTCTTCTTCGGTGTTTTCGAAGGCGCGGGCGGCGCTTACCAGTTCCTCGAGGTTTTCTACCCGGGCCTGGCCTTTCTCGCCTTTTTCCGCTTCGTGATAGGCAATCAGCCCGGATTGTTCGATCACCGTCTGCGTCATCAAATGCAGCGGCATTTCTGCGCATTTGGCTGCCAGGTTCTCGATCAGCTCGACAAACGCCCCCAGCGCGCCGGCAGCACGGCCGGTGAGGCCCTTGTTGGCGATCAGCAGGCGCATGGCCTCCCACATCGACACATCGGCGTGGCGCGCGTGATCGCGGATGGCCTCGACGGTTTTTTCACCGATGCCGCGGGCCGGGATATTGATCACCCGCTCCAGCGCCGCATCGTTGCCGCGACCTTCCAGCAAGCGCAGGTAGGCCATGGCGTTCTTGATTTCGGCACGCTCGAAGAAGCGCTGTCCGCCGTAAATGCGATACGGGATGCGTTCGCGCAGCAGGGCCTCTTCCAGTACCCGCGACTGGGCGTTGGAGCGATACAAAATCGCGATATCGCTGCGCGCCAGGCCGGTTTTCAGCGCGCTTTCAATGGTTTCCACCACGTAGCGCGCTTCATCGTGCTCGTTGAACGCCGCATACAGGTTGATGGCTTCGCCTTCGCCGCCGTCGGTCCACAGTTCCTTGCCCAGGCGCCCGGCATTGTTGGCAATCAAGGCGTTGGCGGCCTTGAGAATCCCGGCGGTAGAGCGGTAATTCTGCTCCAGGCGGATGGTGACAGCGTCCGGGAAATCTTCGGAATACTGGTAGATGTTCTCGATTTTCGCGCCGCGCCAACCGTAGATCGACTGGTCATCGTCACCCACCACCATCAGGCTGTCGCCGCCCTTGGCCAGCAAGCGCAACCAGGCGTATTGCACGGCGTTGGTGTCCTGGAACTCGTCCACCAGGATGTGTCGGAAGCGCTTCTGATAATGGGCCAGCAGGCCCGGGTGGTCGCGCCACAGGTCGAGGGCGCGCAGCAGCAGCTCGGAGAAGTCGATCACCCCGGCGCGTGCGCAGGCCGCCTCATACGCCTCATAAATGCTGCGCATGGTAGCCAGGAACAAATCACCGCTGGCCTGGATGTGCTGCGGGCGCAGGCCTTCGTCTTTCTGGCCGTTGATGAACCACTGCGCCTGGCGGGCGGGCCAGCGTTGTTCATCGAGGCCCAGCTCGCGGATCACGCGTTTGACCAGGCGTTGCTGGTCGTCACTGTCCAGAATCTGGAACGTCTGGCTCAGGCCGGCTTCCTGCCAGTGGGCCCGCAACAAGCGGTGCGCCAGGCCGTGGAAGGTGCCCACCCACATGCCGGCCGGGTTGATGCCCATCAGCTGTTCGATGCGGTGGCGCATCTCGGCGGCGGCCTTGTTGGTAAAGGTTACCGACAGAACGGAATGCGGGGACGCGTTCTCGACCTGGATCAACCAGGCGATACGGTGCACCAGCACGCGGGTTTTACCGGAGCCGGCACCGGCCAGGACCAACTGACGGCCAACGGGGGCTGCTACGGCCTGGCGTTGGGCATCGTTGAGGGAGTTCAGCAGAAGGGAGAGGTCATCATTGCGCATCGGCGCATTCTATGGCCCCGGGAGAAGTGGGGCAAATCCCGATGCCGGGTGGTCGATGCAAAACATTCCCGGCGGTCCGAGGTCGACAAACAATCCTGCGTGGGTGATGACCGGTCGGTCAGGGGCCGCAGGCCGCGCAGTGTCTCACTCAGGCTGTCTGGCACCGTAGTTTGCGCTCGGTCATGGCAGGCTTTTTATGACGTTGGGCAGTTTGGCCTGCGCGTTCGCTTGTGTATGCTCCGTCGACGTTTCGGGCTCACCATTATAAGAACACTGCCTATGACCCACAGCTCCGACCTGTTCGGCCCCTCGACGGCGCCTGCGCAGGTCATCCGCAAACACTACGCCACCGAGATGGCGGTTGAACGTACACGCTTGCTGTATCAGGGCTCGCTGCTGCCCACCTTGCTGATGCTGATCAACGGCCTGGTTTGCGCCTGGCTGTTGTGGAACCCCCGGCAATATCTGCTGGACAGTGTCTGGCTGGTCTGGCTGCTCGCCCTCGTGGCCATGCGCGTGATCCAGGTGGCGGCGTTCGACTCGGCCATGCCCAGCCGTCAGGCGCAGCCGGTCTGGCGGCGCATGTTCATGCTGGGCTCGGCGGCCAGCGGCCTGACCCTGTCCGTTGCCGCCATCGCCCTGGTGCCGACGGACAGCTTCATGCAGCAGGCCTGGGTGTTCGGACTGATCGGCGCAGCGACGCTGTCGGCCAGCGTGGCCTATGCCGTCAGCCTGCCGGCGTTCCTGTCATTTACCTTGCCCTGCCTGGTGCCGGCCATCCTCTACCTGTTCTGGAGCGGCGAGCCGCAGCAGCGTGGCTGGGGCGTGCTCGGCCTGATCCTGCTGGCGTCCCTGAGCCTGGTGGCGTGGCAAGTCAACCGCCTGATCCAGCGCGGTTTGCTGCGCCGCTTCCAGAACCAGGCCTTGATCGAGCACCTGCAACTGGCGCAGCAGCGCAGCGAACAGCTGAATCAGGAACTGGTGCGTGAAGTCGAGCAACGCCGCCAGGTCGAGCAGGAGCTGCGCGACGCCCAAGCCGGCCTGCAGGATCGTGTGGCGCAACGCAGCCAGGAACTGGACGCCGCCAGCCTAGCACTGAACAAAAGCGAAGCACGCCTGGCCATGGCCTTGCAGGCCAGCGAGTTGGGGCTGTGGGACTGGAATCTGCAAACCGACGAGGTCCATCACACCCAACTCAAGGAGCTGTTCGGCCTGGAGCCCGAATACGTGACGGCGATGCTCAGCCACCTCAAGCCGCGTCTGCACCCCGAAGACCTGCCGCTGCTCAAGCGCGCGCTGGTGGAACACCTCAAGGGCCGCAGCGAGGACTATCAGGTGGAGTACCGCGTGCGCCACGGCGACGGGCATTGGGTATGGATCGAAGACCGTGGCCGCGCGGTAGAACGGGCGCCCGGCGGACGGGTCACGCGGATGCTCGGCACGCGCCGCGACATCAGCGCCGGCAAGGCCCTGGAAGAACAGCAGCGGCTGGCCTCGACGGTGTTCGAAGCTGCCAGCGAGGGCATCGTGATCCTTGATCCGGACTACGTGCTGATCGCGGTCAACCAGGCCTTCAGTCGCGTCACCGGCTTCGAGATCGACGACATGCTGGGGCGCAATGTCGTGGAGTTGCCTTGCAGTCGCGATGCACGGCGTCATTTCCCGGTGATCCGCCAGGCGTTGCTCAGCCACGGCACCTGGCAGGGTGAACTGGTGGAAACGCGCAAAAATGGCGAACTCTATCCGCAATGGCTGCAACTGAATGTGGTGCGTGATGTTCGAGGGAAAATTAGCCATATCGTCGGCTTTTTCGCCGATCTGTCGGCACGGCGCGAGTCCGAGGAGCGCATGCGCTACCTCACCCACTACGACGAACTGACTGGCCTGGCCAATCGCTCGCTGTTCCGCGAACGGCTGCGCGAAGCCCATCAACGCGTACGCCAGGGCGGTCGCAGCCTGGCATTGCTGCATATCAACCTCGATCGTTTCAAGCTGCTCAACGACAGTCTTGGCCATGAAGTGGCCGACCAGTTGCTGCAAAAAATGGCCCGTCGATTGATCAACGCGTTACCCGAAGCGGACACCATTGCGCGGCTGTCCGGCGACGAGTTCGCGGTGCTGTTCGATGCCTACGGCAACCTGTCGAGCCTGGCACGGGTGGCGACACGCTTGCTGGCCAAGCTGCACGTGCCGGTGGCGGTGGAGGGGCATGAGCTGGTAGTCAGTGCGTCGATGGGGGTCAGCCTGCTGCCGGATAACGCGCGGGAAATTTCTGCGTTGGTCAGCCAATCCAATATCGCCATGCAGCACGCCAAGCACTTGGGCGGCAATAACTTCCAGTTCTACACCGACAGCCTGCAAGCCAGCACCCTGGAGCGTTTACAGCTGGAGAACCACCTGCGTAAAGCCCTCGAAGAACGCCAACTCAGTGTGTTCTACCAACCCAAGCTGTGCCTGGCCACCGGCAAGCTCAATGCCGCTGAGGCGCTGATCCGCTGGGAGCACCCCCAGTGGGGCATGGTGCCGCCAGGCGACTTTATCGGGTTGGCCGAAGAAACCGGTCTGATCGTGCCGCTGGGCGAATTCGTGCTGCGCCAGGCCTGCTGGCAGGCGTGTGAATGGCAGCGTCAGGGGCTGGCGCCCATTCGTGTGTCGGTAAACCTCTCGGTGCATCAGTTGCGCCAAGGCAAGCTGGTCAGCCTGGTGCGTCAGGTGCTGGAAGAAACCGGCCTGGACCCACAATATCTGGAGCTTGAGCTGACCGAAAGCCAGTTGCTCGACAGCGTCGAACACATCATCACCACTTTCCAGCAACTGCGGGAATTGGGCGTGAAACTGGCGATCGATGATTTCGGCACGGGCTACTCGTCCCTCAGCTACCTCAAACGCATTCCCGTGGATTACGTGAAGGTCGACCAGACCTTCATCCGCGGCCTGGGCCAGGGCCGTGAAGACGCCGCGATCACCCGGGCAATCATCGCCATGGCGCACGGGTTGGCACTCAAGGTGGTAGCCGAAGGCGTGGAGGACCAGCAGCAACTGGATTTCCTGCGAGCAGAGCGCTGCGATGAGGTTCAGGGCTACCTGATCAGCCGGCCGATGCCGCCCGAAGGGCTGGCGCAATTGTTACGGAAAAATGCAGATTTTCCTTAGAGACACCCGCGCCGCCCGTGTGGCTACAAACTGGCTGCCCTTTGATTCAGTGGCGGGCAGCGCGATTTAGTGATGCATTGGACGGGCAAAACGGCAATTCTTGTAGTATAACTACAAGCTTGCTACATCCCTGGCACCTGCCAATAACAAGAGTCCTGCCCTTTGAACCTGTTGCAACATATCGCCCAGTCGCGCCACCTGTTACGCAAATCGGAACTCAAGGTTGCCGATCACGTGCTGCTTGACCCTGCGGCTGTGATGCACAGTTCCATGGCCGACCTGGCCCACAGCGTCGGGATCAGCGAGCCGACCATCGTGCGCTTCTGCCGCGCCATCGGCTGCTCCGGGTTCCAGGACTTGAAACTCAAGCTGGCCCAGAGCCTCGCCGCCGGCGCGAGCTTCGGGCAGTTTGCGATTCATGAAGACGACTCCGTCGCCGACTACAGCCTGAAAATTTTCGATACCACCCTGCACACCCTCATGGAAGTGCGCGAGAAACTCGACCCGGTGGAACTGCAAAAGGCCGTGACGGCCATGTCCCAGGCCCAGCGCGTCGAATTCTACGGTTTCGGCGCTTCCGGCGCGGTGGCCGCCGATGCCCAGCACAAGTTCTTCCGCCTGCTGCTGACCGCAGCGGCCTATAGCGATCCGCACATGCAGGCGATGTCGGCGGTGACCCTGAAACCGACAGACGTGGCGATCTGCATTTCCCAGTCCGGGCGTTCCAAAGACCTGCTGATCACCGCCAACCTGGTGCGTGAAAGCGGCGCTTCGTTGATCACCCTGTGCCCAAGCCAGACCCCTCTGGCGGAGTTGTCGACGGTCAACCTGGCAATCGACGTGCATGAAGACACCGAGATCTATACGCCGCTGACCTCGCGTATCGCCCATCTGGTAGTGATCGATGTGCTGGCCATGGGCGTGGCCATGGCGCGCGGGCCGAGCCTCGTCAACCACCTCAAGAGCGTCAAGCGCAGCCTGCGCAGCCTTCGCTTGTCGCCCAAGGCCGTCAAGGCCCTCGACGACTGATCCAAGGCCATACTCGGTCAAAATGTGGGAGCTGGCTTGCCTGCGAAAGCGGTCTGTCAGTTGCCACTGCAGTGACTGATCCGCCGCTATCGCAGGCAAGCCAGCTCCCACACGGGATTTGCGCCAACCCCGGAATATTCATCGTCCTGTCATCCCCGCGCCGCCAAACCGTAACCCCCCAAAGCCATCCTGAACTCCCGTACTCGCATTGGGAGACTCCAAATGGCCCGGCACTACGAAGACAGCAACAGCTCCGTCAAAACCCGTCGTCAGCAGGAAGACCAGCGCCGCATGGCGTTCCGTCGCGCAATCGAAGACCGTTGCGAGGAGCGCCAGTTGCTCCAGAGCATCACCGACTACCCGGAACTCCATTGGCAGGCACCCTTGGCTGCCCAGCGAAACGCTCAGCCAGCGCGCTGATCTGCACCCGTTCGCTGCGAATAAAGCCCAGGAACGCATGGGCCACCGGTGACAGGCGTTTGGCCTTGGCCTGCACCAGGCACCAACTGCGGTACAGAGGCAGCTCTTCCACCGGCAGCTCCTTGAGCCCGCCGGTGGCCAGTTCCATGTTGACCGCGTGGCGGGTCAGCAGGGCCACGCCCAGTCCCGCACATACACATTCACGCTGCGCCTCGGCCGAGGCCACTTCCACCGTCTGGGTGAAGTGCACGCGTTTCTCCTTGAAGTATTCCTCGCACGCCAACCGCGTACCGGAACCGGGCTCGCGCAGCAGCAGCGTGTAAGGCTCCAGGTCCTGCAGGCGCAGTGGGCCTTGCAGGCTCAGCGGGTGGTCGGGCGGCGCCACGGCGACGATTGGGTTGTTGAGAAACGGCAGGAATTCCAGGCCCATGTCCTGGGGCACCATGGACATGATCACCATATCGTCTCGGTTGTCCGACAGCCGACGGATCACCTGGGCGCGATTGACCACCGTCAGGTGCAGTTGCACTTCCGGATGTTGGCGCTTGAACGCGGCGAACAGGTGCGGCACGAAATATTTGGCGCTGGATTCTACGGCGAGTTTCAACTGGCCTTGCAACGAACCCTGCATGTCAGAGAGCTGCATATCGAGGTTTTCCAGGCGCCCGAAAATATCCCGGCTGGCCCGTTGCAAAGCCTCGGCCGCCTCGGTCATGTAGAGCTTTTTGCCTACGTAATCGAATAGCGGCTGGCCAATCAGCTCTTCCAGCTGGCGAATTTGTAGGCTAACCGCCGGTTGTGTGAGAGACATTTCCTCGGCTGCACGGCTATATGAGCGCAAATCGCACACTTCGTTGAAAATCTGCAGTTGACGCAATGTCATACGCATCAATGACTTACGCATTTCTATAACCCTATCGAGCCAAGCCGTTCGGCGAACTATAAGTCTTTACTTATGCATGACCCAATAATTATTGATTTTTGTTAATCCCTTGCGCGGCTTAGTGTGTGTCTCGCGACTGTCATGAAACATTTAGTCACGCGCCGACCCGGCTCCATCGGGTCGAAAAACGCAGCAATCGGCTCAAGGGAATTTCCAAGTGATAAAAAAGATCCTGATCGCCAACCGTGGTGAAATTGCCGTACGAATCGTGCGTGCCTGCGCCGAGATGGGCATTCGCTCGGTCGCGGTCTTTTCCGATGCCGACCGCCACGCGTTGCACGTCAAACGTGCCGACGAAGCCCACAGCATTGGCGCCGAGCCGCTGGCGGGTTACCTCAACCCGCGCAAGCTGGTGAACCTGGCCGTGGAAACCGGTTGCGACGCCTTGCACCCGGGCTATGGTTTCCTGTCGGAAAACGCCGAACTGGCAGACATCTGCGCCGAACGTGGGATCAAGTTCATTGGCCCGTCCGCTGAAGTGATTCGCCGCATGGGCGACAAGACCGAAGCGCGCCGCAGCATGATCAAGGCCGGTGTGCCGGTCACGCCCGGCACCGAAGGCAATGTCTCCGGCATCGAAGAAGCGCTGAGCGAGGGCGACCGCATCGGTTACCCGGTGATGCTCAAGGCCACCTCCGGTGGCGGCGGTCGCGGTATTCGTCGTTGCAACAGTCGCGAAGAACTCGAACAAGCTTTCCCCCGTGTCATTTCCGAAGCCACCAAGGCATTCGGTTCGGCGGAAGTGTTCCTGGAAAAGTGCATCGTCAATCCCAAGCACATCGAGGCGCAGATCCTCGGTGACAGCTTCGGCAATGTGGTGCACTTGTTCGAGCGTGACTGCTCGATCCAGCGTCGTAACCAGAAGCTCATCGAAATTGCCCCCAGCCCGCAGCTGACTCCCGAACAGCGCGCCTACATCGGCGACCTGTCGGTACGCGCGGCCAAGGCCGTGGGTTACGAGAACGCCGGTACCGTGGAGTTCCTGCTCGCCGAGGGCGAGGTGTACTTCATGGAGATGAACACCCGGGTGCAGGTGGAACACACCATCACCGAGGAAATCACCGGCATCGACATCGTGCGTGAACAGATCCGCATTGCGTCGGGCCTGCCGCTGTCGGTCAAGCAGGAAGACATCCAGCACCGTGGTTTCGCGTTGCAGTTCCGCATCAACGCCGAAGACCCGAAGAACAACTTCCTGCCCAGCTTCGGCAAGATCACCCGCTACTACGCACCCGGCGGCCCCGGCGTGCGCACCGACACGGCGATCTACACCGGCTACACCATCCCGCCGTTCTACGACTCCATGTGCCTGAAACTGGTGGTGTGGGCGTTGACCTGGGAAGAAGCCATGGACCGCGGCCTGCGTGCCCTGGACGACATGCGCCTGCAAGGTGTGAAGACCACTGCGGCCTACTACCAGGAAATCCTGCGCAACCCGGAATTCCGCAGCGGCCAATTCAATACCAGCTTTGTGGAAAGCCATCCTGAGCTGACCAACTACTCGATCAAGCGCAAACCCGAAGAGCTGGCCCTGGCCATCGCCGCCGCCATCGCCGCCCACGCAGGCCTGTGAGGACTATAAGAATGAGCAAGAAGATTTTTGTCACCGACACCATCCTGCGCGACGCTCACCAATCGCTGCTGGCCACCCGCATGCGCACCGACGACATGCTGCCGATCTGCGACAAGCTCGACAAAGTCGGCTACTGGTCGCTGGAAGTCTGGGGCGGCGCGACCTTCGACGCCTGCGTACGCTTTTTGAAAGAAGATCCGTGGGAGCGCTTGCGCAAACTGCGTGCCGCGTTGCCCAACACCCGCCTGCAAATGTTGCTGCGTGGTCAGAACCTGCTGGGCTATCGCCATTACAGCGATGATGTGGTCAAGGCGTTCGTGGCCAAGGCGGCCGTGAATGGCATCGACGTGTTCCGCATCTTCGACGCCATGAACGATGTGCGTAACCTGCGTGTGGCCATCGAAGCCGTGAAAGCCGCCGGCAAGCATGCCCAGGGCACCATCGCCTACACCACCAGCCCGGTGCACACCATCGAAGCGTTCGTGGCCCAGGCCAAGCAAATGGAAGCCATGGGCTGCGACTCGGTCGCGATCAAGGATATGGCCGGTTTGCTGACCCCGTTCGCCACTGGCGAGCTGGTCAAGGCGCTGAAAGCCGAGCAGAGCCTGCCGGTGTTCATTCACTCCCACGACACCGCCGGCCTGGCTGCGATGTGCCAGCTCAAGGCTGTGGAAAACGGTGCCGACCATATCGACACGGCCATCTCCAGCTTCGCCTGGGGCACCAGCCATCCGGGCACCGAGTCGATGGTTGCAGCGCTCAAAGGCAGCGAATTCGATACCGGTCTGGACCTGGAGTTGTTGCAGGAAATCGGCCTGTACTTCTACGCGGTGCGCAAGAAATACCACCAGTTCGAAAGCGAGTTCACCGCCGTCGACACCCGTGTGCAGGTCAACCAGGTGCCGGGCGGGATGATTTCCAACCTGGCCAACCAGCTCAAGGAACAGGGCGCGCTGAACCGCATGGGCGAAGTGCTGGCCGAAATCCCGCGGGTGCGTGAAGACCTGGGCTTCCCGCCACTGGTCACCCCGACCTCGCAGATCGTCGGTACCCAGGCGTTCTTCAACGTGCTGGCCGGCGAGCGCTACAAGACCATCACCAACGAAGTGAAGCTGTACCTGCAAGGCGGCTACGGCAAGGCGCCGGGCACCGTGAACGAGAAACTGCGTCGCCAGGCCATCGGCAGCGAAGAGGTGATCGACGTACGCCCAGCCGACTTGCTCAAGCCGGAAATGACCAAGCTGCGCGGCGAGATCGGCGCCTTGGCCAAGTCTGAAGAAGACGTGCTGACCTACGCCATGTTCCCGGACATCGGGCGCAAGTTCCTCGAAGAGCGTGACGCCGGCACCCTGGCACCGGAAGTGCTGCTGCCGATTCCTGAAGCCGGCGGCGTGGCCCGTGCCGGTGGCGAAGGCGTACCGACCGAGTTCGTCATTGACGTGCACGGCGAAAGCTACCGCGTGGATATCACCGGTGTGGGCGTCAAGGCCGAAGGCAAGCGTCACTTCTATCTGTCCATCGACGGCATGCCGGAAGAAGTGGTGTTCGAACCGCTCAACGAGTTTGTCAGCGGCGGCAGCAGCAACCGCAAGCACGCCACCGCACCGGGCCATGTCAGCACGGCGATGCCGGGCAACATCGTCGATGTACTGGTCAAGGAAGGCGACGTGGTCAAGGCCGGCCAGGCGGTGTTGATCACCGAAGCCATGAAGATGGAAACCGAAGTGCAGGCTGCCATTGCCGGCAAGGTCACCGCTGTTCACGTGGTCAAGGGCGACCGAGTGAACCCGGGTGAAATCCTGATTGAAATCGAAGGCTGATCCAGCCTTCGACACTACCGCTTAATCCTCGGGGGGGCAGGTGCCCCCTTTTTTTTCGCCTGTGATTTATGGATCCGGTCAGTTGAAGCGCCGGGTCAGAACGCCATCCGCCATTGCCCGCTCACGCCCTGGCCGCTGCTGTGGGTACCGACGCTGCCGGTATAGGCCAGGCCCACGCTGTGTTGGCGCGAGAGCGCCAGGTCGAGCCCGGCCTGCAGGTTGAGGCTGTTGCGGTCCAGGGACACGCCCTGGACGGTGAAGTCGTCGATCTGTCCGGCGCCGTACCGGAAAGATTGGCGGACCTGGCTGTCCACATCGCCGTACAGGTGCTTCCAGCCCGTGCTCAGGTAGGGTGTGAGGCTCATGTGGTTGTCGAACCGGAACTGGTTGGCCACACGCAAGCCCAGGGTGCTGCTCAGGTTCTGCTGGGTTTGGGCGCGAACGTCCAGCGCCGCCGGCCCGCCGTTCTCCCGGTAGGCGTCACGCTGATAGCGCTGGTAGCCCACGCCGACAAAGGGTTCGAGGCTGAAATCACCACCGCCCAGCTGATAGCCCGCTTCGCTGAAGACAGTCTGGCTGTTGGCGTCGTAGCGACCGTTGAGCGACTCCTTGTGGTCCAGGATCTCGACCGTGCGCTTGTTCTCTCCGGCATGGCTGCTGTAGATCGCCCCGAGGCGCAGGGCCAGCGGGCCGTCCTGGCGTACGGCATATGCGCCCAGGTGCCAGCTGTCCAGCGCGGCGTCAAAGCGTCGTGCACCCAGCTTGCTGCTGGATTTTGCCCCCAGCACGCCGACGCGCCAGGCGGAGTCCAGCGCCCAGTCGGCCCCCAGTAACAGGCCCTGGGTATCCAGGTTCAAGCCTGCGGTACCGGGTTGGCTGTCGAGCCCGCCTTCATGGCTCAGGCCCTTGAGCCAGAAGTGCCCGTCGTCGTCGGTCGGCAGATCGCGCAGCACCGCCATGACCTGGTTGCTCAGATGCTGGGTGGTGTTGTGGGTAGCGGCCGCGAGGTTGGCATTCTGGCTGCCGGCCAGTTGTTCCAGGGCGGCTCCGTAAGCACCCGGTTGTTGCTTGAGCGCATCGTCGATTTTTTCCAGCGCTTTGATCTGTTCGGAGGTCAGCCTACCGGACTCCAGCAAGCGGGTCAGCGCCGGTTCGAGCACCTGGGCGACCTGCAAACCGTTGTAGCTCGTGGCTTGTCGAGTGAGGTAGCCGTCCAGCGGGCTGGCTTCAATGAGGGGCGCGGAGCGCCACTCATCGGCAGGCGCCTCATAATCGAGGCCCCAATAAGGCAGGTACGAGATATCGCCTCGTGCCTGTGCGTATTGAATGCTCACGGCTAATGCAAAGCCTATGACGGGTATGAGTTTGCGGGGCGTAATGGGCATGAATTCCCAACCTCTTGTGGATGAGGCCGGGAATTTAGCGAGGTGCCAGGGGGATAACTGTCAGGTCATCGGCCCCTGACTTGCAGGAGTTGTCGTTAGTTGGGCGCGATTAAAAACTCATCTGCCATTGCCCTATCAAGGCATGGTTGCGGCTGTTGCTGCCGATCTCGCCACTGTAGCCCAGGCCCAGGGTATGGCGGGCCGAGACGCCCACATCCAGGCCGGCTTCCAGCAGCAGGCTGTCGCGGTCAAGGGCGCTGCCTTCGACGTTGAACGCGCTGCCGCCCGCCAGGAAAGCCTGGCGGGTGCTGCTGTCGACATCGCCATAGGTGTGCTTCCAGCCCGCGCTCACCCGAGGGGTGAGGCTGATGCCATTGTCCAACTGGCTCAGGTGCGCCAGGCGCAGGCCCAGGGTGCTGTTGATGTTGTCCTGGGTCTGGCCGTCGACATGCAGCGCGGCAGCGCCGCCTTTTTCGTTGTAACTGTCACGCTGGTAGCGCTGGTAACCGAGATTGACGAACGGCTCGGCGCTCAAGCGACCGCTGCCCATGGCGTAACCGAGTTCGGCGAAAGCCTGTTGGCTGTTGGCGTTGTAGTCGCCCTTGGGGCGGTCGCTGAAGCCGTTGAAAGCCACCGTCCGTTTGCTGTCGCCCTGGTGCCCGCTGTAGGCGGCGCCGAGCCGCAAGGCCAGCGGCCCGCTTTGACGCAAGGCGTAGACGCCGGCATGCCAGCTGTCGACGCTGCCGTCGACGCCGGTGGTGTCCAGGTCGGTTTTCGAATAGCCACCCAGCACGCCGAGGCGCCACTCGCCATCCAGCGCCCAGTCTGCACCGAGCACACTGCCTTTGGTGCGTTGGGTCAGGCCGCTGTTGCCGTGGTCGCCGTCGAGCTTGCCGTAGCTGCCGATACCTTGCAGCCACAGACGGCCACGGGCGTTCGGGTCATTGAGGTTGCGCGCTTCGGCGGGTACGCCGGTGGCGGCCAGTACGGGGGTGTCGCGGCTGTCGAGCCCCACCATCAGGCCGGCACCGCCGCCCAATTGATGCATGGCTGCGAGCATGCTGCTGCCTACTTGGGCGCTGGCACCGAGGGTGGCGTTAGTGAGGTTGGCGGTGCTGCTGCCGGCCAGTTGCTCGATGGCGGCACCGGCTGTGGCGTTCGTGGTGCTGACCAGCGCGTTGTAAAGCGCCGTGTCTTTGCCCAGGCTGGCCAGGCCATTGGCCGCGCTGCTGGCGTTGCCGCTGCTGGCGAAGTGGTTGAAGTTCACGTCGTTGCGCGTGTAGTTCAGGTCGACCTGGGTTGCGCTGTAGGTCAGGGTCGGCGTCACAAAGGCGTAGTCGCTGGTGACCGTGCCGAACCGGCCATTGATGCTGCCCGCTTGCAGCAGGGTGTAGTGGCCCTGCCCGGGAACGCCGCCGCTGATCGCCAGGGTCGAGCCGTTGCCCAGGGTCAGGTCGCGGGTGATGGTGGCGGGGCCCTGGTCGAGGTTGGCTTGCAATGTTCCGTTGACCACCAGACTGCCCACGCTGCCGTTGCCGGCGTACACGCCGCCGCTGTCAACGGTCACGGTGCCGGCAATGCCGCCCTGGTTGATCAGTTTTGCGCCGCTGAAAATCTCACCGCCGTCGCTGAAGTCGCCGCTGCCGGTGAGGGTCCAGGTGCCTTGTTTCACGTCCAGCCATTCGAAGTTACGGCTGTCGCCAAAACTGCCGCCGGCCGCGTCATCCATGGTGAGCCGGTCATTCCCGGCGCCGCCGTCCACCACGCCGACAAAGCGGCTGCCCGCCAGCAACAACAGCTTGTCGTCACCGCCGCCCAGGTCAAGGGCCAGACCGTTGCTGCCACTGATGGTGCCGCCGTTGATCACGGTGTCGGCGAAGTTACCCACGAACTTTACGCCAAACCCGCTCAGGCCCTGGATCACTCCGTGGTTTTCCAGGGTGGTGGCGGCAAGCCCCGGGCCATCGCTGCCGTCGTCCACCAGGATCGCGTTGTTGGCGCCGCTGACCAAGGCGCCCTTGGCGTTGTACACCGTGCCGCCGCCCAGGGCGATGCCTTCGCTGCCGTTGGCGAAACCGTTTTTGTCGACGCCACCGGCGCCGACGCCCTGGATGATTCCGTAGTTTTCGATATGTGCGATCTTGTCGATGTCCACGCCGTCGCCATCGCCGTCCGGTTGCAGGCCGGAGAAGGCGCCGGTGATGGTGCCGTGGTTGATCACCGTGCCGTCGCCGTCGGAACCGAAGCCCGAGCCGTTGCGGCCAATCACGGTACCGTAGTTGGTCAGCGCGGCGCCAAGGTCAGTGGTGATGCCGTGGCGACCGCCGGAAATCAGCCCGTAGTTGGTCACCGTCACGCCGGTGGCGGAGTCGATATCGACACCGTCGAACTTGTCGTCGCGGGAGAAGGTGTTGCCGGTGGAGATTTCGCCATAGTTGGTGATGGTGGCATTGGCGCCGGTCTTCATGCCGTCGCTGGCATCGCCGCGAATCAGGCCGCCTGCGCGGTTGATGATGGTCGTGGTCACGTTGTTGCTGCGGATCGCATCCAGGTCCAGCCCTTGCCCGGTGGCGGAGCGGATGGTGCCGCTGTTGTCGATCAACAGGCTGCCGCTGGCGAAGTTGCTGTTGATGCGCAACGCATCGTTGGCGCCCTGGATCAAGCCGCCGGCCAGGTTGTAGATGCTGTAGTTACGCGCGCCGGTGAGCGTGCCGGAGCTGTCGATGCCACGTCCGCCGCTGGACACCAGCTTGCCCGCGTTGGTGATCACCACGCCGCTGCCGCTGGTACCGTCCTTCAATGTCACAGCCACGCCCGAGGTGGTAATGCTGCCCGGCGCCGAGGTGGTCAATGAATCGTTACTGCCCAGGGTTTGCCCGGTGGTGGTCGGTGTATCTATCTGCAGCCGTTTGGGCGGCGCGGGGTCTGCTTCAACGAAGCCGCTGGCGGCCAATAACGTGATGGCAAGCGCGAGACGCTGGGGCGACGGGGGCATGGCGGACGGCCTTGTTATGGGAAACGAGGCGACCTGTATAGCGAAGGGTGTTTACAGGAATATGTCGGAGAGGTGACAGATGAAGATCCATGTGGGAGCGGGCTTGCTCGCGAATACGGAGTGACAGATACACATAAGGCGACTGACATTCCGCATTCGCGAGCAAGTCGAAGCGTCGAACCGCCGCTCCCACATTTGGTTTGTGTCGTTGGTGAAATTCAGCCCCGGCACTCTGCCAGGGTTTTCAGTTGGCCTGAGCCGTTCTGATTCTCCTCCGACAACCACTCCTCGAACCCCGCCCCAACCTTCGGCCATTCCGAGTCGATAATCGAATACCACGCCGTATCGCGGTTCTGGCCCTTGACCACCATATGCTGGCGGAACACGCCCTCGAAGCTGAAGCCCAGGCGTTCGGCCGCATATTTGGAGCGGGCGTTGCCGTTGTTGCACTTCCATTCCAGGCGGCGGTAGCCCTGTTCGAAAGCGTGTTTGGCCAGCAGATACACGGCCTCGGTGCTTTTTGGCGAGCGTTGCATCGGCGCGCCGAAAGTGACGTGGCCGATCTCGATGCGACCCTGGGCCGGGACGATGGACATCAGGCTGAGGATGCCCTGCACCTGGCCGGTCGTGCGGTCGATCACGCTGAAGAAATACGGGTCGCTGTGCTGGGCATGGTTGTTCAGCCAGTCATTGAAGGCACTGCGCTCGGGAAACGGCCCGTAAGGCAAGTAGTCCCACAGCTTGGGGTCGGCGCCGGGGCCTTGCAGGGCCTGGAACAGGTCGTCGCCGTGGCGGGCAGGGTCGAGTTTTTCCAGGCGGATGAAGCGCCCTTCGAGCAGTTGGACGGTGGGCGCCGGGACGCCTTTCCAGTCGGCGAGGGAGGTGGACATGCTGTGCTCCTTAGAGGCCTTTGCGAAATTGAATGAAGCCCGGGCGTTCGGCGATGCGCTCGTACAACTGGATCGCCGTGGCGTTGGTCTCGTGGGTCAGCCAGTGCACCTTGGCGCAACCGTCGGCTTTGGCGGTGGCGTAGACGAACTCGATCAGCTTGCGACCCACACCCGTACCCCGTTGCGCCGGAACCACCAGCAGGTCCTGCAGGTAGCAGGAGTTTTCGATGCTCCAGTTGGAGCGGTGGTAGATGAAGTTGACCATGCCCACCGCCTTGCCGTCCTGCCAGGCCAGTGCCGAATGGGTCGGCTCGCTGGCATCGATCAGGCGCTGCCAGGTGCTCTGGCTGACCGCGTCCGGCAGGGTGGTTTCGTAGAACTTCAAATAGGCCTGCCACAGTGGCAGCCACGCGGCATGGTCGGCGGCGGTGACCGGGCGAATGTCGATCTGGCTCATTCTGGAACTCCTTGGGGAATAAAGCGCGCGAGGGTCTGGTCGCGCACGTCGTGGCTGGCGGCCAGGCCCTCGCGCACGCCGGCGATATCCGCCGCGCTGCGGTTCTGGCTGAGTTTGCGTTTGCCGATCAGCCGCTCGATGGGCAGGGCGAAGCCGACGATGGCCTTGAGCATGCCCTCAATGTAGTCCGCCGGCGCGTCGCTGACTTTCCACGGCTGGGCGCGTTCGCTTTCGTGGCGATCGGTCAAGGCACTGACAACCGCCAGCAGGCGCTCGGCGTCGTTGAACACCTCGGCCTTGCCGTAGGCATGCACGGCGATGTAGTTCCAGGTGGGCACGACTTTGCCGTGCTCGGCCTTGGCCGGGTAGAACGCCGGACTGACGTAGGCTTCGGCACCGGCAAAGATCACCAGCGCTTCGCTGCCGTTCTGCAGGTCTTTCCACTGCGGGTTGGCCTTGGCCAGGTGCCCGTAGAGTGTGCCGTTCGGGCCCTCATCGGGGTTGAGCAGCAGCGGCAAGTGGCTGGCTTGCAGGCCTTGCTCGCCAAAGGTCACCAGCTGTGCCAGACGTGTGTGCTGGATCAATTGGTGCAGTTCAGGCAAGTCGTCGAGGGCAAAGGCGCGGGGTGTGTACATGAATATTTTCCTTGGCGAATGCCTGCATCCTAGGCAGGCTAATGGTTCGTTGTAAGAGCCATCAGTGGCCAATTTCATAGGTCCAATATGCCGCCGATCACACCACCACTGTCCTTCAACCCCGCCGGAATCGAGCTGGATCGTCGCCAAGGGCTCACGCGCCAACTCTACGAAGCCTTGCGCCAACGGGTGTTGGATGGTCGGTTGGTCAGCGGTACGCGCTTGCCCGCCACCCGCGACCTGGCGGCGGCCTTGTCGATTTCGCGCAACAGCGTGGTGCGGGCCTACGACCAGTTGTATGCGGAAGGGTTTATCGAAAGCCGGGTCGGGGATGGCACTTATGTCGCCCAACTGCCCACGCACAAAAAATTATCCACAAAACTGTCCACAGGGTTTTCAACAGGCTTATCCCCAGCTTTATCCACAAAATGGGGAAAATTACCGGAAGACCTGGACAGTGAAGTTATCCACAGCGGGAACCTGGCCCGGATAAAAAACAACCACCTGCCACAGCCGCCGGCAGGGCCGCCGCGCGCCTTTCGTGTGGGCGTTCCGGCATTCGATCTGTTTCCGTTTGACGTGTGGGCCAAGCTCAACGGGGCGTTCTGGCGCAAGCCGGACCTGGAACAGCTGTGCTATGGCGACCCCGCAGGTGACAGCCGTTTGCGCGGGTTGATCGCGGCTTACCTGCGCAGTTCGCGGGGCATGCAGTGCACCGCTGAACAAATTGTGATCACCAGTGGTGCACAACAGGCGATCAGTCTTTGTGCACAGTTGCTGGTCGAGCCGGGCGATGGCGTGGCGGTGGAAAACCCGGGCTATCGCGCTGCCGGTCACGCCTTTGCCCTGGCAGGTGCGCGGCTGCATGGCGTGCCGGTGGATCACGACGGCATCGACTGCCAGGTGTTGAACAGCCTGCAAGATTGCCATGTGGCCTACGTCACGCCGTCCCATCAGTATCCGCTGGGGGTGGTGATGAGCCTGGCACGACGCCTGGAATTGCTGGCGTGGGCCGAGCGGACTGGCGGCTGGATCATCGAAGACGACTACGATGGCGAATACCGCTACAGCGGCGCGCCGCTGGCGCCGTTGGCAGCCTTGGATCGTGGTGGACGGGTGCTCTACGTCGGGACGTTCGGCAAGGTGGCGTTCCCGGCCTTGCGTCTGGGTTACCTGGTATTGCCGCCGGGCCTGGTGGATGCGTTCTCCCGGCGTCGCGCCGTGGACATGCGCCACTCCGAGGTCAGCACCCAGGCGGTGATGGCCGAGTTCATGGCTGCCGGGCATTTTCAGCGGCACATCCGGCGTATGCGCCGCGCGGCATTGAGCCGGCGCAATGCCTTGCTGGCCGGCTGGCCCGAGGGGCTACCGGGCGTGGGGCCACTGCCCAGCGTCGCCGCGGGATTGCACCTGACGGTACGCGTCGACAGCCTGGCCCGCGAGCAGCAGTTGCTCGCACAAGCGCATGCGGTGGACGTCGAAGTCAACGGCTTGAGCACCTACTGGTTGGCGCAATCCACCACTCCCGAGGACCAGCGCGCCGGCCTCGTACTGGGGTTCGCCGCCGTACCCGAGGCGGGCATTGCCCTGGCGCTTGCCCGGCTGCGTCAGGCGTGGGGGCGTGTCAACTAACTACACACCTCTGCGCGGTGCGCAGCCTTACCTTGAATACCCATGGCCGGGCGCATGGTGCGACCGGCGTTCAAGGTAATCATCATGTTCGATCCGTTCAGATTGCAGCTCGGCCAGATGTTCGCGCTGCGCCCCACCCTCCAATCGCTGGGCATCACCCAAGCCCGGCTCGACCAACACTATCAGGCGGTGCTCGAACACTATGGCGAGCGCCTGATCGATTTCTTCACCCGCCCCGATACGCGAGGGTTCAGCCGCTGGCGTTCCCTGGCGCAGCAACTGGAGCGGCGGCTGCGCACCGCCCGCAGGGCGCTGGACGACGCCACCGCGCGGGCCATGGTCACGGCCGTGCTGGATTACCCCGACAGTGGCGAACGCGAGCAACAATTGGGCGTGCGTTCGCCGCAGGTTTACCTCGCCAATCGACACGGCTGCCTGACGCTGGTCATGACGCGGGGCAGCGATACGTCATGGATGTTCACCCTGGCCCGGGGGCTGGAAATTGTGGATGACGCCACGGCGCTGCTGGGCGGCGCAGAGCGTCTGGAACATAACGTCTTCGAGGAGTGGGCTTTGGGGGCGCTGGAAACGGCCTTGCAGCGCATCGCCTGGATCGACCCCAGCGAGTTTCCCGAACTCGCGGCATTGGACCGGCAACTGGCCTGGGCGTCGGGTTTCACGGATTTCATTGAGCCGCACCTGGAGCAAGACAGCTTGCGGTTCGAGCTGGAGCAACAGTTGCCCGCGTGGCTGAAAAACGCCTCACCTTCGGGCCGCTTGGCCTATAGCCAATGGCTTGAGGCGCTGGCGCGGTTTCATGAAAAGCATCGTGGCGCCAGTGTGCTGGACGCGGACGCGGAACCGGATGCCCGGCACAGCGCGTTATTCGCTCGGCAACTGGCTTTGCAATTGCGTCGGCTGACACTGGAATACAGCCTGCGCAACGAAGCCAATGTCACCCATGAAGGCTACCGAACGGTGCGTGCGGCGGTGAACAGGTTCGCCCCGCACCGTCGCTTGCGAGGTGTGCCGGTGGCGTTCATGCCGTTGCAAGAGGGCGACGGCTATCTGCTGGGCCCCCCGGCAAACACCCAGGGTCCCTGGGTGGTGTTGCGGCCAGAGGAACCGCTGGTGATCGAGCAAGTGTCGTCGGCGCCCGCTGCCGGAGCGCCACTGGCCGAGCCGTTCAGCGTGCTGTACAGCGCCGGAGTGGCGCGCTGGTCGACGCTGCTTGAATCGCCTTTGCAGACCCTGGCCCGTCTCAAGCAAGTGGGCGGCAACCTTGAAGGCTTCTGCGAAGCCACGCGGACCTGGCGATGCGAAGTCAGCCTGCTGCGCAACCTGGCGATCCTGCTGGTGTGCCCTGGCACAAGGCACCCTGGCGATGTTGCGGTGGCGCATCCTCGGGTCAAGCGCCTGGATACCGCCTGGGCCGGGGCGCGCAAGGCCTTGTCGGTCACCCAAGGCAAACGGTTGGTCGCGTTGCAACGTCCCCCTTCCCCCACGCCGGGTGAGCTGATCGAGGAGGGGGTGCATAAAGGGCTGTACAGGCAGGGCGGTGCGTTGATCTACAACAAGGATGAAAACCACTTCAACGTGCTTTCGAATATCCGGTTTGCGCCTGTCCTGAACGTCAATGTCGTGCAACACCAGATCGTCGACCAGCACGAACAGCCGACCGCCTGCGGCCCCGGCATCAGCCCGGATACCCAGGGCCGCTGGCGCCTGCAACGCGCGCCCAGGTTGCGGCGCAACGCCGGTCAGTTGAGCCCTGCGGCACGCCGCGCGATCAGCGCAGGCACCACCTTGAGTGCCACTCTGCCCAAGTTGCTCGGTGACGCGACTCGACAGTCTCAGACCCCGGGCACCTTGGCCGTGGAAGTGGAGGAGGACCTGCAGCGCAGTGCCGGTCGTTTTGACGAAGCCGCCAAAGCGATCCACCGCGCCAACAGCGACGCCCCCTTGATCGCCCAGTTGCAGGACCAGGCGCGGCAGTTGCGTGCCCATGGCCGTTACCTGCGCATCGAAATGGCTCGGCACACCCTCACCCCGACACTCGGCGACGTGCAGTATTTGCTGGCTCAACAGGTGATTCGCATCCGCCGGATTCAGGGCCGAGTGCCGGAAACCATCGACGGCGTAGTGGACTATTTGCAGGAATACGAAGTGCTGGACCTCACCGACGGCGAACGGCCGCTGTGGTACGCGCACTTTCACTATCCCACCCCTGAGACCGCAGACGGCCAGCCCACGGCGGCCCATCTCAAGATCGCGGCCCAGCGCAGGCTGGGCCGCGAGTACGAGCGTGAAACCGGGCGCAAGGTCTACCGTGCGTCGATCACCAATGCCTCGGGGCGCCAGTTATTTCTGGCGTCTTGAGCCGGTCTCAGGTGCCAGATTTGATCTTGGTCCAGGCCCGGGTGCGGGCACGTTCAGCGTCACGGCCCAGGGGTTTGAGGGTGTAGAGCCTAGCCATGGCCGCCTCGGTCGGGTACAGGTTGGGGTTGTTGCGAATCGCCGGGTCGACCTGTTCGGTGGCGTCTTTGTTCGGGTTGGGGTAGCCGACAAAGTCGCTGATTGGCGCGATCACCTGGGGTTGCAGCAGGTAGTTGATAAAGGTGTAGGCGTCCTGCGGGTTCTGCGCGCCCTTGGGAATGGCGAGCATGTCGAACCAGATCGGTGCGCCTTCCTTGGGCAGGCGCATGTCCACGGTCACGCCATTCTTGGCTTCTTTGGCGCGGTTGGCGGCCTGGGAGAAGCTGCCCGAGTAACCCACGGCCACGCAGATGTCGCCATTGGCGATGTCGGCCATGTACTTGGAGGAATGGAAGTAGGTGATGTACGGACGGATCTTCATCAGCAACGCTTCAGCCTTGACGTAATCCTTGGGGTTGCTGCTGTTGGGGTCCAGGCCCAGGTGCTGCAAGGCCAGCGGCAGGATCTCCGAGGGCGAGTCGAGCAGGGCTACACCGCACTGTTTGAGCTTGCTGATGTTCTCTTCCTTGAAGATCAGGTCCCAGCTGTCCACCGGTGCATCGGCTCCCAGCACCGCCTTGACCTTGTCCGGGTTGAAGCCGATCAGGATGGTGCCGTACATGTAGGGCACGGCGAATTTGTTGCCCGGGTCGTTGGCCTCGATCAACTTCATCAGCTTGGGGTCGAGGTGGTTCCAGTTGGGCAGTTGGCTGCGGTCCAGGGGTTGGAACACGCCGGCTTCGATCTGCTTGGCCAGGAACACATTGGACGGCACCACCACGTCATAGCCGGAGTTGCCGGTGAGCAGCTTGGCCTCCAGGGCTTCGTTGGTGTCGAAGATGTCGTACACAAGCTTGATCTTCGGGTTCTGCGCCTTGAAATCTTCCAGTGCCTTGGGGGTGATGTAGTCGAACCAGTTATAGACCTTGAGGGGTTTTTCTTCGGCCTGTGCCGCGCCGCTCAGTACGGCGGCGCACAAGAGCAGGGAGGTGAGCATCTTCATCGGGCAGCTCCTTCTTGTTCGAAACCTTCGAGTACGTTGACGGCGTTGATGCCGATTTCTTCTACCGCGTAGCCGCCTTCCATCACGAACAGCGTGGGCTTGCCCAGGCGTGCGATGCGTGCGCCCATGGCGAGGTAATCCGGGCTGTCGAGCTTGAACTGGGAGATGGGGTCGTCCTTGAAGGTGTCCACGCCCAGGGACACTACGATGACATCGGCGTCGTAGCGCTCTGTCTCGCGGCAGGCCTCTTCCAGGGCCGCGCTCCAGGTGTCCCAGCCGGAGCCGGCCGGCAGCGGGTAGTTGAAGTTGAAGCCTTCCCCGGCCCCTTCGCCCAGTTCGTCGGCATAGCCGAGGAAAAACGGAAACTCTGCCTCCGGATGACCGTGGATCGAGGTGAACAGCACGTCATTGCGTGCGTAGAAGATCGACTGAGTGCCGTTGCCGTGGTGGTAGTCCACATCGATGATCGCGACTTTCCGATGGCCTTGGTCGAGAAACGCTTGGGCCGCGATGGCCGCGTTATTGAGGTAGCAGTAACCGCCCATCAAGTCGCTGGCGGCGTGATGCCCCGGTGGCCGGCACAAGGCGAACGCGCTGTGGGCGCCTTGCTGAATTGCCTGTTGCGCGGTGAGTGCGACCTGCGCCGCACTGTAAGCCGCCTGCCAGGTGCCGCCGGTGATCGGTGCGCCGCCATCGAAGCTGTAATACCCCAGCTGGCCGTGCAGGCTGGTGGGCAGCACGCGGCGCAGCGTGCGTGCGGGCCAGGTGTAGGGCAGCAAGTCGCCGTCCTCGCCGAACTCGGTCCAGCGTGCCCAGGCGCCTTTGAAGAAGTCGAGGTAGTCGCGGCTGTGGATGCGTTGCAGCGGCGCCAGGCCGAAATCCTGCGGGGGCTGCACCGGGCCCAGTGCGCGGTCCTTGACCCGTTGCAGCACGTGGTCGGCACGGGACGGCATTTCGAAGCAGGGCATCAGTTGCCCGTCCATCAGTTCACAGCGTCCGTGGTGCAGATGGTGATCGTCCGAATAGATCGTCAGCATGGGTACTCCCCGCAGGCTCATTGTTGTGGCCTCAAGTGTTGCGGGGCGGGGCGCTCAAGAGAATGGCCGGAGCGGCCAGAAGGGGATAAATGTGGCCAAAGAACGTGACCGTAATTCGCCCGTTATTGGCGCATCACGCTGGGCGCCACCCCACTCCAGCGCACGAATGCATGGCGAAAGCTCGCGGTCTCGCTGAAGCCCAGCTGTTCGGCAATTTGATGAATGGGCATCTGGTCCTGCGCCAGCCATTGCTTGGCTTGCTCGAAGCGCAATTCGTCGAGCAATTGCTGGTAGCTGCAACCCAGTGCGTGCAGGTGACGTCGCAGGGTACGCGCCGAGCAATTCATCTGCGCCGCCAAGCCATCCAGGCCGGGGGCGGCATGCAGCTGATCGGCCAGTAACTGGCGCACGCGATTGAGCCAGGCCTGGCGCCCGGTGAACTCGGAGTTCTGTTTGCGGCAACGTTCGACCATGGCCCGGTGGGTGATGGCATCCGCCAGGGGAAGGGGTTGCTGCAACCACTGTTTATCGAAGGAAAACCCATTGATCAGTGCGTTGAATTGCACCGGGCAGTCGAAGCGTTCGGCATAGCGTGCGTGATAATTCGGCGCGGCGTAATCGAAGCTGGCACCCCGCAACGGTAAGGGGCGTCCGA
This sequence comes from Pseudomonas sp. SDO524_S393, assembly GCF_054071875.1. Lineage (NCBI taxonomy): Bacteria > Pseudomonadati > Pseudomonadota > Gammaproteobacteria > Pseudomonadales > Pseudomonadaceae > Pseudomonas > Pseudomonas sp. SDO524_S393. The sequence continues at coordinate 42,947 of NZ_JBSVVZ010000005.1, forward strand.
GGAGGTCGTCACAAATGACCTTCATCGACACCAGGCAAAACTCCACGTTGAAGGCCGCCAGTTCGGGGTTTTCCCGGTAGTCGCCGGCGGTCAGCCAGATGTGCTCGCCGTCTTCCACCAGGCTCAGTTCGAAAAGTGTTCCCAACAGCGCCGGGTAGCGCAGTGCCTGGCGCAAAGCGTCACCTAAGGTGGCACTGGTGAGCAGTGCATACCCGAGCAAGCCGTAACACGACACGTGCATGCGCTGGCCCAATTCCAGGCCGATGTCCTGACGCAGGGCCACGGCATTGGCGCACACGCGCATCTCCTGGCAGGTGGTGATACGCGTGTCGGCCCGGTGCAGGTCGGCCATGCCAATGCCACTGCCGGCCAGCAATACATCGTTCGCCAGGCCCTGATCCTCGAAGGTGGCCAGGACCAGGGATACGGCGTTGAGGGTGGTCAAGTGTGAATGCAGCATGGCGCAAACCGGTGCCAGAGTGTGCTCCCGATGCAGCAAGTTGCATGCCGCTTGCCGGGGGCGCGTCAACTGCCGGATCCGGATTTGGGCCGCTCGAAAAATAGCTCGCGTGCCTGTTCCAGGCTGATCTCGCTGCGATAGAACGCGACGGTCTGTGCCCGGCTCAGACCATCGGGTGAGTCGGCGGCGCTGCCCAGCGCATGCTCCGCCGGGTTTTTCAGGCGGGCAGACACGTAGGCTTTATCGGGCGTCCAGTGGGTGCTGTAGTGAAAGTGTGCGTACCACAGCACCTGCCCCGTAACGCGATCGCTGATGGTGTATTCATCCAGGTAGTCCGGGTTTATGGACTTGATGCGACGGCGGGCCACGCTTTTCTTGATGGATATCACATTGTGTCGCTTGAGCCATTCAACCCCCGATACGGTGGGTGGCCGCAGCTTGAGCGTGCGTTGCACCAGCTGATTGCTCTGCTGATAGAGGTCGGCCAAGGCGCCGTCGAGGGCTTTGATCACGGCGCTGGCCGGTGCTGACAAGGCGTCACTGTCGGTGATGTTGCGCTGCGTCAGGGCCTGTTCGATCGAGTGACGGGCCAACTCCAGCCTGCTGGCATGCTGGTGGTACAAGTGCTCGATGCCAAACGGTGCACGATCAGCGAGGTTGGCGTGGGTACGGGCCCGTGCGAGAAATGCGGGCAGCTCACTCAACAGGTGCTGGCCCTGGCTGATGCTCTGCTGCACATCCACGGCAATGGGCCCGGCCGACGGCGGCGGGGTGCGGTCGCGTACGACCCAGACGCCCTTGGTTTTTTCATGATAGGTGGCCAGCACCTGCTGGGTCAGGGGTGAGCGAATATCCACCAGGCCGGTTTCCAGGCCCAAGTCGGTCAAGCGCGGCTCACCGATCAGCAGGCCGTTGTAGCGGGTGTGGATAAATTGTTTCCTGGGGCGCGGCGGCGTGGACGGCGGGGTGGGGCGGTTTCTGAGCGCGGTTCTTTCCAGGCTCAGCATGCCGAGGTTGCTGGTGGCCCGGTGCTGGAACTCGCTCAGTTCCCCGCGCAATTCAAGCAGTTGATCGGTGATAGCTTGTTCGGAGAACTCCACGGGAAAATCCTGCAGGCGCTCGTCCAGTAATTGAAACTGTTCGATCAGGCTGCTCAAGGTATCAATGCGTTCGTCCAGGCGTCGGTCACTGCGCTCCTCCAGGGTGTCGCGCAGGCACTGGATCGCGATGTCGGCGGTGTCGACAATCTGGTCAATCGCCAACCAGGCTTGCGGCGTGCTCTTGATGCTTGTCTCGGGCAGGCACAGGTTGCGCGTCAGTGATATGCGTATCGCCTTGAGGTCGTCGGGGGTGTAGACCGGCATCGAGCCCTTGAGGGTATTGAGTAGCAGCGCACCATCCCTGGCCAGACCCTTGAGTTCGGTGAAGCGGCCGTGCATGTATTCCAATTGCACCAGCAGCTTGCCGGCCAATTCGCGCAGTTCGCGGAAGTCCTCGATGTAGCGCTCTTGCGGCACTTCGATCTGGCGCTGTATCTGATCGTGCACAGAACGCCATTTGGGTGTGAAGCGGGCGAGAATATCGCTGAGTGCGGCCTGGGTCAGCCCGGCCTGGGCCTTGATGTAGTTGAGGGCCTTGGGCGCGTACTCTGCGCTGGGTTCATGGACATTCATTTCCTTGAGCATCTGCAGGGCCGACTCGTACTCCGTGCGCTGGGTCTCCAGGGTCTGGATATAGGCGTGCCTGAGCGCATCAGCCGAGGTGGAGGGGCCGGTGTCCAATGCCTGCCGGGCCCGTTGCAGCTCGTCCTGGGCCGCCCGTTTACCTTTTTCGAAGGCCTCCAGGCGCTCGCGCAATTTCTGCGCCTTTTGACTGGCCTGCGCGCGGGCCTTGGCGGTCAGGAGCTTGGGACCGCCTCCCCGCAGACGCAGGCGGGTATCGATAAACCACTGACCGCTGCTGTTGTGAATCAACAGTGGGCCGGTACGACTGGGTTGCGCGGGGTCGACAATCTGTACATCGTCGTTTTCGTCGACCAACACTTTGAACCAGCGATGTGCCACCGGGGCGTACCAGCTTTGCCCGGCGCCATACAGAAAATGATAAGCCCCAGGTTCGTTGTGTACTTCTCCCAGCGCGTCGGGTTTGACCACCATGAAGCTGTCCAGCACGGTGGCCAGGCGGGCAGGTGCCCGGTTGATTGCGCCGCTGACGTGCAAGGGCTGGTCATGGGCGATCAGCGCGTCTGAAGCAATCGGCGTCAGTCGAGTGATGCTGACGGGCGTTGGAGGGGAGGGTTGTTTTGGCACCACCACAGTGTTGCCGGGCGTTAGTCGGCGTGGTGTGGTGCGGGTAACACTGTGCAGGGTCAGGGCCGTGCCGAGATTGAGCAGCAATTCGGCGAGTGCGGCCCAAGTGGATCGCTGCTCGGGATGCTCCCGGGTGTCGACCACGGTTTGCAGCTGATCCATGATTTGCCAGATCCAGGCCGCCGCACCGACGGTGCGCCCCAGAAACGGCAGTGCGCTATTGAAGATCAGCCAGCCGGCGCGTTTGAACGTGGCCCAGCGCGCTTCGGCGTTGGACACCGATTGCCGGTCGGCGAGAGTGATCAGGGCGTTGGCATTGGCATCGTACAGTACGCCGGGCAGGTCGCCCTCGATAGCCTCCTGGCCGAGCGCCAGCGGCCCGCCCATGATCCATAGCTTGAACGGGTCTGCCAGGAATTCGACCACGGCCCAGGGCGACGGCAGGTCGCCGGGAAACACGTATTGGGCATAATCATCGCGCACGTCATCCGGCAGCCACGCCAGCACCGAATCGCGCAGGCTTCTGGACTGCTGCAAGGCATAGAGCAGGTTGTTTTGCGAAGGGAACTGGGAAAGGGGTTTGTCCAGCAGCGGCCGGTACAGCAGGCAGGGGCCGGCGGTCGGGTCTTCCGGCCCGATCACGAACATATTGGTGACCTGGTCGGCAATGTTGCCCTGCCGACGGGTCGGCACGAACGCCAGCGCTCGCATCACAATGCGCTGGCCCTGTACCTGGCGTTCGGCGGTCTCGGCCTGTGTCACGGCCTTTACATACGCATAGCCTTGTTCATCGATGCCATTTTCGTGGCGCAACTTGCACTGCAAAGCCAGTAACGGCAGTTGAATGCGCAAGTGCTGGGCGTAGAGCGAGCGCCGGCGTGCGGACTCTTGAGCGTTATCCAGCAGCGTTCGGCGTATCAGCGCCAGGTAGGTGCTGCCGATGTCCACGCGGCTGATCAAGCCTTCCAGGTACTCGACGGTCAGCCAGTCCGGCAGCGGGTGTGGGTTTCGCAGGCGCAGGGACTTGATGCCCAGTGGCAAGGCAATCAGGTTTTGCAGGGCCAGTTCCACCAGGCTGAACACCGTGGTGTCGATTTGCCCCGGCACCGCGAATGTGCCCCAGACCACGGGGCTGCGCACGACGATGTCGAGGTCGCTCAGCCACTGCGTGAGTGCGTCGGGGTGGTCCTTGAGCATTTCCGCGCTGAGCCGTTCGAGCGTGTATTGAGGGAGAGGGCTGATGCCTTCGTCATAAGTACGGCCCTCGTTGGCGTTATGCAGGGCTGCCAGGTCCTTGAGGTGGCGTGAGTACGCCGCCTGGTCTGCCGCAGTGGCGCTGGTGAGCCACTCGGGGAGCGCTTGGATGTAATCGAGCAGGGCCGGTGCGCTTCGTTTGGCGCGGGGGGTTGGCGGTTGCGCCAGGACGTGCTGTGAAACGTTCGGCTCGCGCAGGTAGGAAAAGTCGATAGCCCCGATCGCCTTGGTCTGGATGCCGATGAAAGCACTGGCCAGGTAGTCGAAAAAATCACCATCAGGTTCGACCAGGCGCCACTCGAGTTTTTTGTACATCACCGGCAGTGACAGGTCCTTGCCCAGTTCGTCGAGGGACCGGTACTTCTTGAAACCCGACATCAACGAATGGGTGAGGACCACCTCGGTGCCTTCCGGTTTGCCGACAAGCACGCTGATCAGGTTTTCATCAAGGTGGGAAGTATTGCCCGCGTCATCAATCTGGTCGACATCCACCACATAGGCTCGAACGCCATTTGGGTTTTGTTGCTTGCGAGTGGCCGCGTCCGGGGTTTGAAACAGCTGGCGTGCCATTTGGCAATCAGCCGTGGTCCAGCCAGGCACTTGTATCAGGTTCCAGTGGTCGCGCAGCATGGTCGATAACCCGTGCCAGCGTGGGCCGCTGTCACTTTCGATGGTGTTCCAGTACTCCAGTTGGGCCTGTTGGTAGCCGCGCAACATCACGGGTGCCAGGGTATTGAGGATACTGGCGATATCGAGGATGCGCACCGGCAGGTGGATCGCTGGCTCAATAACGGGCAGTTGGGTCAGAAAATGCTGGCCTTCGATGTAGAGCGTGGGCACTGCCAACACGGATTGCACGGCGAGCACGTCGGTAAGCACCTGGTAATGGCGGCCGGCCGGTACGACCTGGTCATCCTCGATGTCCCACAGCGGAGTACCGACGACGGCGGTATTCGGGTCGATATCGAGCGTGGGGTACAGCGCCTGCAATTGCTCACGCAGCAAGGTGGCGGCCACTTCGCGAAACGCGGGGCCAGTGGACATTTGCGCGATCAGCGCGTCAGTGAGGCTTTGATGAGGTTCGGTTGAAGGGGATGCAGTCATGACGCTTCCTTGCACGAAAGAATGGCAACAGACCCATTAAAAACCTGGGCGTTGCCATGCTAGGAAGCGTCGAACCGGGTGCGGTGGTGCTTATGTAAGGCGGGTATTCACTGCAACTCGCCGCACAGGTCCAGTTCCACCAGACGGCGCACTTGCGCGGTGTCGAGTCCGGCGCCGATCAGCGCATTGAGCTTGCCGAACGCGGCCTCGCGGGTCATGCCACCGCCGGACAACACCCCGACGCCGCGCAGACGGCTGCCGGCTTCGTAGACGTCCAGCTCCACGCCGCCTTCATGGCATTGGGTGATGGCCACGACCACGATCCCATTGGCCTGCGCCCGTTGCAGGCTGGCCAGGAACGCCGGGTTATCGCTGGGCCCGGTGCCGCTGCCGAAGCATTCGAGGATCAGTGCCTGGATGCCGCTGTCGATCAGCGCATCCAGTTGCACGGCTGCAATACCCGGCACCAGCGGTAATACGCCGACGGTGGCCAGGGTCTTGGGATGTCGGTAATCCAGGGCCGCCGGAATGGCGTCCGCCCGGGCCACACCGCCATTACGTTGCAGGGCAGCAAACGGATGGCGCCCAAAACTGCGGATCTTCGCGCAGCGGGTCGGCGCCATCAGCGCGCCGTGGAAATACAACTGCACGCCGGGCGCCAAGCCTGCGCCCAGGGCGGCCAGCGCGCCGCTGACGTTTTCCCAGGCATCGCTGTCCGGTACACCGGCCGGCAGCATGGAGCCGGTGAACACCACCGGCGCCGGCAGGCCCAGCAACTGGAAGCTCATGGCCGCTGCGCTGTAGGCCAGGGTGTCGGTGCCGTGCAGGATCAGCACGCCATCGCAGCCTTGATCCACGGCCTCGATCACCGCCGCACGCAGGCGCTGCCAGTACGCAGGGGTCATGTTGGCGCTGTCGATCAGCGGCGCCATTTCGCGGAATTGCCACGCCGGCAACGGCTGGTTCGCCAGTTGTTCGCGCATGCGCGCTTCGAAACCGGAGGCCGGGGCCAGGCCGTTGGCGCTGGCCTGCATGCCGATGGTGCCGCCGGTGTAGAGCACCATGACGTTGTTGGATGCTGACATTGAGATTCTCCTGAACGAAAAACGCCGCCGGGCCCAGAGCATGCCCAAGGCCGGGCGGCGTGTCATCTATCGACCGGCGCTCAGCGTTGTGTCTGAGCGTTCAGTGCTGCCGAAGCCGCTGCGTCCGGTGTTGCCGGGTTGGCCGGCCAGGCCTTGCGGTCCAGGTCCAGGTCAGGGAACTGGCTGGAATCGAACACCGGAACCTTGATGCCCGAGGCGCGTTGATCGTCGTAGTCCTTCAGGATGCGCATGGCGATCTTGAACAGGAACGCCAGGGCGAACAGGTTGACGAACGCCAGCATCGTCATGGTGATGTCGGCAAAGGCGAACACGGTGCTCAGGTTTTCGATGGAACCCCAGAAGATCAGCACCAGCACCAGCGTGCGGTAAGCCATCAGCATCTTGCGGTTGTTGCCCACCAGAAAGCGCAGGTTGCTCTCGCCCAGGTAGTAGTTGTACATGATCGAGGTGAACACGAACAACGCCAGGGCCACCGAGATGAACATGCGGCCCCAGTCGCCTACGACGGCGGCCAGGGAGTTCTGGGTCAGGGCAATGCCATCGCCTTCGAAGCCCGGGGTGTAGAAGCCCGACAGCAGGATCAGCAGCGCGGTGCAGGTGCAGATCACGAAGGTATCGAGGAACACGCTGAACGCTTGCACCACACCTTGGGCCACCGGGTGTTCGACCGCCGCCACTGCCGCCACGTTGGGCGCGCTGCCCAGGCCGGCTTCGTTGGCGAACACGCCGCGTTTCACACCCATGATGATCGCGCTGCCCACCAGGCCGCCGAAGGCCTGGTCGAGGCCAAAGGCGCTCTTGACGATGGTCGCCAGCATGGCCGGTACGTGGTCGAACTGAAGCACGATCACGTACAGGGTCACGGCGATGTAGATCAGTGTCTTGACCGGTACCAGCAGGTCGGCGATCGACGCGATGCGCTTGATCCCGCCGATGAACACCAGGCCCAGCAAGACTGCCAGGGCCAGGCCGGTGTAGGTGGTGTCAAGGCCGAAAGCGTTGTTCAGCGAGTGGGTCACGGCGTGGGCTTGCAGGCCGTTGAAGGCAAAGCCGAAAGTCACCAGCAGCAGGAAGGCCATGACCATGCCCAGCCAGCGCTTTTGCAGGCCGTGCTGGATGTAGTAAGCCGGGCCGCCACGGAACTGGCCTTCCGCATCGCTGCGTTTATAGAGCTGGCCGAGGGCGCACTCGATAAAGCTGGACGACATGCCCACCAGCGCGGTGACCCACATCCAGAACACGGCACCGGGGCCGCCCAGGGTCACGGCGATGCCGACCCCGGCGATGTTACCGGCGCCTACGCGGCCGGCGAGGCTGAGCATCAGCGCCTGGAACGAGCTGAGCTGGTCGGAGCTGTTTTTCAGGCTGTCGCGAAACACCGAAAACATGTGGAAAAAGTGACGCAGTTGGACGAAACGCGAGCGGATCGTGAAATAACCGCCGAGCCCGACAATGAGCACGATCAGTACTTTCCCTGAGAGGAAGTCGTTGATGACTTCGAGCATGGAGTGTTCCTCGCTGATTTTTCTAATGGCAAACGCAGGACGGTCCGGCATGTCGCATGGCACCAGGCAGTGCGCGACGCTTCGACCCCGTTCCTTTTGCGGGTTGTTATTCATGCGGTTTCGCGCTGTACCGGGCCTCGTTACCGACAGCCTCAGACGCGAAGAGGGGCGGCACTATACCTAGGCGAACGTGATCCGTCTGCCCGGGCTGATTAAAGGTTTCACCCAATGCGACGGGTGATCCCCGTTTTACTGTGGGAGCGGGCTTGCCCGCGATAGCGGTGTGTCAGGCAACGGTGCTGTCATCTGACCCGGCCTCATCGCGGGCAAACCCGGCCCCCACAAGGTCCTTCGGTGTTCGGTCGAGCGTATTTCAGGCAAAAAAAAGGGCCTGAAGAGCGAGCCTTCAGGCCCTCAAAAGGTGAGAGGTGTCTAGTCCCTCAACCTGGTGAGCGGTGCAACAAGCGCTTAGGCCTTCAAGGGGACCAGGCGCGGGGCAATCATGTTTTCGGGGCGCAGGATGTCGTCGAGCATGGCGTCGTCGAGCAGGCCTTCTTCGCGCACCAGTTCCAGCACGCCACGGCCGCTTTCAAGGGCGATACGAGCGATTCGGGTGGCGTTTTCGTAGCCGATGTACGGGTTCAGTGCGGTGACCAGGCCGATGGAGTGCTCCACCAGTTCACGGCAGCGCGCTTCGTTGGCGGTGATACCGACAATGCAGTGTTCGCGCAGCATGTCCATGGCGCGTTGCAGCAGGCGGATCGAGTCGAAGATCTTGAAGGCGATCAGCGGTTCCATCACGTTCAGTTGCAGTTGGCCGCCTTCGGCTGCCATGGTCAGGGCCAGGTCGTTGCCGATGACCTGGAACGCCACCTGGTTCACGGCTTCCGGAATGACCGGGTTGACCTTGCCGGGCATGATCGAGCTGCCTGGCTGGCGCGCCGGCAGGTTGATTTCGTTGATGCCGGTGCGCGGGCCGCTGGACAGCAGGCGCAGGTCGTTGCAGATCTTCGACAGCTTCACGGCGGTACGCTTGAGCATGCCGGAGAACAGCACGAAGGCACCCATGTCGGAGGTGGCTTCGATCAGGTCGGCCGCCGGAACCACCGGTTGGCCGCTGATCAAGGCCAGGCGCTCTACGGCCAGGGCCTGGTAGCGCGGGTCGGCGTTGATGCCGGTGCCGATGGCGGTGCCACCCAGGTTCACTTCGGTCAACAGCTCTGGCGCCAGGGTTTTCAGGCGGGCCAGGTCTTCACCCAGGGTGGTGGCAAACGCGCGGAATTCCTGGCCGAGGGTCATCGGCACGGCGTCTTGCAGTTGGGTACGGCCCATTTTCAGGACGTGGGCGAACTCTTCGCCTTTGGCGGCGAACGACTGGATCAGGCTGTCGAGACTGGCCAGCAGCGCGTCATGGCCCAGCAGCAGACCCAGGCGGATCGCGGTCGGGTAGGCGTCGTTGGTCGACTGCGCCATGTTCACGTCGTTGTTGGGGTGCAGGTACTGGTATTCACCTTTGTTGTGGCCCATGGCCTCCAACGCGATGTTGGCGATGACTTCGTTGGCATTCATGTTGGTTGAAGTGCCGGCGCCGCCTTGAATCATGTCCACCACGAACTCTTCGTGGAAATCACCACGGATCAGACGGGCACAGGCCTCGCTGATGGCGGCGTGCTTGGCTTCGCTGAGCTGGCCCAACTCGCGGTTGGCGTCAGCGGCTGCTTGCTTGACCATTGCCAGGCCGACCACCAATTTCGGGTAATGCGAAATCGGAACGCCGGAGAGACGGAAGTTGTTCACCGCTCGCAGGGTCTGGATGCCGTAGTACGCTTGAGCCGGTACTTCGAGTACGCCAAGCAGGTCTTTTTCTGTGCGGAATGATGCAGCGGAGGACATGACGGAAATCATCTCGATATGGACCCGGGCTTTGCCGGAACGCTGTGAATGCTAGGCTTGTGGAAGATTCAGGGCCAATGCTGTTAAACACTGACCTATGCATAAACGGCATAATGTGAGTGTGACCCGGCTATCATGGCGGGCGTGTGTGCCAAAATGGTGCGTACCGTGGGAGAACGTGATGAACCTTGAGAGCAAATGGCTGGAAGACTTCAGCGCCCTGGCGGCCACCCGCAGCTTTTCCCAGGCGGCGGAGCGGCGCTTTGTCACCCAGCCGGCCTTCAGTCGACGTATCCGCAGCCTGGAAGCCGCACTGGGGCTGACGTTGGTCAACCGTTCGCGCACGCCGGTGGAGCTGACGGCGGCGGGACAGCTGTTCCTGGTGACCGCGCGCACCGTGGTCGAGCAACTCGGTGAAGTGCTGCGCCACTTGCATCACCTGGAGGGCGGCCAGGGCGAAGTCATGCAAGTGGCGGCGGCGCATTCTCTGGCACTGGGCTTCTTTCCACGCTGGATCGCGCAGTTGCGCAACGAAGGTTTGAACATCGCTACGCGACTGGTCGCCACTAACGTAGGTGACGCTGTGCACGCCTTGCGCGAAGGCGGCTGCGACTTGATGCTGGCGTTCTACGATCCGGACGCGGCCATGCAGATGGACGCCGAAATTTTCCCGTCCTTGCACCTGGGCAATACCGAAATGCTTCCGGTGTGTGCCGCCGACGCCAATGGCAAGCCGCTGTTCGACCTGGAAGGCGAGGGCAGCGTGCCGCTGCTGGCCTACAGCGCCGGCGCGTTCCTTGGCCGTTCGGTGCACTTGCTGTTGCGCCAGCGCGCCCTGCGTTTCACCACCGTGTACGAAACCGCCATGGCCGACAGCCTCAAGAGCATGGCCCTGGAAGGCCTGGGCATCGCCTGGGTGCCGCAGTTGAGTGTGCGAGCGGAGTTGGCCCGAGGCGAACTGGTGGTATGCGGTGGCCCGCAATGGCATGTGCCGCTGGAGATCCGCCTGTATCGCTGTGCGCTGGTACGCAAGGCGAACGTGCGGTTGTTGTGGCGCAAGTTGGAAGGTGGGGCGGCCAGCGCAACACTGTGAACGGCGGATGAAACTCAGGGCAATTGTGGCCTGTTGACATTGACTGGGAGGATGGCTCAGTCGAACTTATCCAGGTAGTTGCGAATGTTTTTTTTGTTCGCGTCGGAGTAGTTCAAGTCATTACCGCGCAGAAAGGACTCGCCGTTGTATGTCATAAACGTATCATTCCACCAACCGTCATAGGTGATATCCCCATCCCCACGCGTTGCACCCAGCAAAAGTCCAAGTGCGTGCGCGGCGCCTCGAGGATTTTTGTGCGAAGTCATTCCAAATTCACGGCCGGGGTCGGCCTTGGCAGGTTCGCTGAATCTTAAATGATCCGGCGTTACAAATAACGTTTTCTCAAGCTTGGATTTTTTCGATTGGTGATCGCGACTTGGGTGCTCGTTTCTATTCCAGTGTTCGCGAAGACCGTATTCGACATCATTGTCCGATTTGTAATTGAAGTCCCGCATTTTCGGATCGCGAACCACATTAATAACAACTTCTCGGCCGGAAATTTTCTCAATATGTTTCTTGGCCAGGGCTAAATGAGTTTGCTCGTATTCCCGCTCGGTGGTATGGCCCAAGTCCTTGTGGAAAACCACATTCACATAGATTGGTTGTTTGGGGGGACGCTCGGATTTTTCCGTTATTGTTGGAGTGCCTTGTGAAACGAATCGATAGAAGTCGAAGATGGAATGAGTGTTCACGGATATAACCCTCGTGTTTCGTTTGAAAATTGAGTTGCGAGGGACAAGCGTATCGTTTGTGCGTTTTCATCAGGTGCTAAATTGTCTGAACAGTCAGTGGGAAACTGTGCCTGGTTTTGTAAGGTACTCGGTTATCCGTGTGGCTTTTTTTATGGGTTTAAACAGAAATCGGCTGACTTTTGAGTCAGTAAATCACTTTGAGCGCTGCGCTAGACAGATGGTCATCCAAGGGGCTGTTTATCTGCATTATTACGGTATACTGCGCGGCCTTCGGCCGGTCCAACCGGCCAAATTTCGTACAACAAGCCACGCCGGATTTCCCGCGTGGCTTGTTGTTTTTTGACGCGCCTGCGGGCGCCCAGAGAGAAGAGGCACGACGATGAGTGCATTGGTTGGCGTGATCATGGGCTCCAAGTCCGATTGGTCCACCCTTAGCCACACCGCCGATATGCTGGAAAAACTCGGCATTCCGTATGAAGTGAAGGTGGTTTCCGCTCACCGTACCCCGGATCTGCTGTTCCAGTATGCCGATGAGGCTGAATCCCGTGGCATCGAGGTGATCATCGCCGGTGCGGGTGGCGCTGCCCACTTGCCGGGCATGTGTGCGGCCAAGACCCACCTGCCGGTACTCGGTGTACCTGTGCAGTCGTCGATGCTCTCGGGCGTGGACTCGCTGCTGTCCATCGTGCAGATGCCCGCCGGCATTCCGGTAGCGACCCTGGCGATCGGCAAGGCCGGTGCGATCAACGCTGCACTGTTGTCCGCCAGCATCCTGGGCGCCAAGCACCCGCAGTTCCATGCGGCGCTGAAAAAATTCCGGGCTGAACAGACAGACAGCGTGCTGGACAATCCAGATCCACGCATCGCCTGAGGGTGTAGACGATGAAAATCGGTGTAATCGGTGGCGGCCAACTGGGCCGCATGCTGGCCCTGGCGGGTACCCCGCTGGGGATGAACTTCGCTTTCCTGGACCCTGCGCCGGACGCCTGCGCGGGCGCCCTGGGTGAACATCTGCGCGCTGACTACAGCGACCCGGATCACCTGCGCCAACTGGCCGACGAAGTCGACCTGGTGACCTTCGAGTTCGAAAGCGTCCCGGCTGAAACCGTGGCTTTCCTGTCGCAGTTCGTGCCGGTGTACCCGAGCGCCGAAGCCTTGCGCATCGCCCGCGACCGCTGGTTCGAAAAGAGCATGTTCAAGGACCTGGGCATTCCGACCCCGGCCTTCGCCGATATCCAGTCCCAGGCGGACCTCGACGCCGCCGTCGCCAGCATCGGCCTGCCGGCGGTGCTGAAAACCCGCACCCTGGGTTACGACGGCAAGGGCCAGAAAGTCCTGCGCACCGCCGCCGATGTGGTTGGCACCTTTGCCGAACTGGGCAGCGTCGCCTGCCTGCTGGAAGGCTTCGTGCCGTTCACCGGCGAAGTCTCGCTGATTGCCGTGCGTGCCCGTGATGGCGAAACCCGCTTCTACCCGTTGGTGCACAACACCCACGCCAGCGGCATCCTCAAGCTGTCCGTGGCCAGCACCGATCATCCGTTGCAGGCGCTGGCCGAAGACTATTCCAGCCGCGTACTCAAGCAACTGGATTACGTCGGCGTGATGGCCTTCGAGTTCTTTGAAGTCGACGGTGGCCTCAAGGCCAACGAAATCGCCCCACGCGTGCACAACTCCGGGCACTGGACCACCGAAGGCGCCGAGTGCAGCCAGTTCGAAAACCACCTGCGGGCGGTGGCGGGTTTGCCGCTGGGCTCCACGGCCAAGGTTGGCGAGAGCGCCATGCTCAATTTCATCGGCACGGTGCCGGCGGTGGAGAAAGTCATCGCCATCGACGACTGCCACCTGCACCACTACGGCAAGGCCTTCAAGGCCGGGCGCAAGGTCGGCCACGCCAACCTGCGTTGCAAGGACCGCGCGACGCTTGAAGCGCAGATCCTCAAGGTTGAAGCGCTGATCGCCGGGCAATAAGCCAAGTCCGACGGGAACCATTGGCAACCGTCGTCTCTCTGATTGCAGGATGCCAAAGCCTGACTAGGCTTTGGCATAGCTCACCTACATTCAGAGGGAAATGCCATGGGTATCATCGGAACCATCTTTATCGGCCTGATCGTCGGCCTGCTGGCGCGTTTCCTCAAGCCCGGCGACGACAGCATGGGCTGGATCATGACCATCCTGCTGGGTATCGCAGGTTCTCTGGTCGCCACTTACGGGGGCCAGGCGCTGGGTATCTACCAGGCGGGCCAGGGCGCCGGTTTTATCGGCGCGCTGATCGGCGCCATCGTGCTGCTGGTGATCTACGGCCTGATCAAAAAGAAATGAGTTAAGCGACAAAGCCCTCTGCGCTGCGCAGGCGCAGAGGGCTAGAATGCTCGCCACCTGTATTTGTCGAGCCTCTCCATGCGCCGTCTTCTATTGACTCTCCTCCTGCTGGGCTCTGGCCTGGCACACGCCGGCGAACTGCCGGAAACCGACTGGCTCGACCTGATGCCGCTTTCGGACCAGAAAGCCCTCGAAGCCATGCCCGAGATCGACCACAACTCTCCCGAAGCCCAGGGCACGTTCACCGCAAAAGGTGGCTTGAAACAGAGCAAGGGGCTGCCGGCGGTGATGTATTCCACCAAGACCGTGGCGGCCATGAACGGCAAGAACATCCGCATTGGCGGTTATCCGGTGCCGCTGGAAACCGACGCCAAGGGCCGCAGCACCTTGTTCTTCCTCGTGCCGTACCCGGGCGCGTGCATCCATGTGCCGCCACCGCCGCCTAATCAACTGGTGCTGGTGCGCTACCCCAAGGGGCTGAAGCTGGATGATATCTATACACCGCTGTGGGTGACCGGCACCCTCAAGGTTGAAAAGGTCAACAACGACCTGGCGGACGCGGCGTATGCGTTGGATGCCGGAAAAGTGCGGGTAGTCAAAGAGTCGGATCTCTAAACCCGGCATATAACCCATGTGGGAGCTGGCTTGCCTGCGATAGCATCATCCGGGTATCACTGATACACCGAGGTGCCTGCATCGCAGGCAAGCCAGCTCCCACATTTTTATCGGCGTTTACAGGGCAATGGCGGCAATGCTTACACCAAGGGTGTGGCTTTCGCCTGGCGCCAAGGCCACCACATCATCCAGCACATTCGCCGTCTCGATGCACAGCATGCCCTGCCAGCCGTCATCGGCCATGTCGTCGAACGCCTTGGCACGTTCGGTCCAGGGGTTCCAGATCACGGTGGAGTTCGAACTCTCGGCGGTCAGTTGGATGCGGCGCTGCCAGTCTTTGTCGATGATGTTCAACTGGGACGGCGTGTCGAGGTAGATGCGGTCGGTCTCGGCGGTGAAGTGCAGGAGGCCGGATTGGGTCTTCTCGGTCCAGCCATCGGCGGTGTCGATATACGTGCCCCCATCCAGGCCGTCGACCTGCACATTACGCACATCGCTCACGGCGAAATAGGTGTGCAGGGCCTGGCTGAAGGTCGCGGTGTCGGTGCCGCGGTTGTGGCTGGTCAGACGGATATGCAGTTGATCATCCAACAACAGGCTCAGTTTTAGATCGACCTGATGGGGCCAGCCGGGAAAACCGCCAGCAGGTACGGGCAATACCAAGTCGATGCGCAAGGCATTGCCTTCAAGCTCGGTCGCGACCAGATCCCAAAGCGCTGTGCGCGCGAAACCATGGGCGCCGGCGGGTTGATCGCTCTGGCGCATTGCTTTCACGCTTTGCGGGTTGCGGTCGAATACACCAAACCACGGCCAGCACACCGGTACGCCGGTGCGAATGCCCTTGCCCTTTTTGAACACCGCCTGAGGATTCGGCCAGATCAGCGGCTGTTCGCCCTCGCGCCCGTAACTGAAGATGTGCGCACCCTGCTGGGCTACCATCAGTTCGGCACCGTTGTGGCGAATGCGCCAGCAGTCCAGCTCGTCGATTTTCACGGTTTCAACGTGGGGCGTCGGCATAACAAAGCACTCTTCATGGCAGGCAATGGGGCAATTGACCGTCAAAACCCAATGAGGTTTAACGCGCGCGCGACGGAACCGAACGCGTGCGGCCGCTGCCGTCGATGGCGACGAACACGAATACAGCCTCGGTGACCTTGCGCCATTCGCTGGACAGCGGGTCGTCGCTCCACACCTCGACCATCATCTGGATCGAACTGCGGCCGATTTCCAGGGCCTGGGTATAAAAGGACAACTGCGCGCCGACGGCTACCGGCACCAGGAAGGCCATGCGGTCGATGGCCACTGTTGCCACACGCCCGCCGGCGACCTTGCTGGCCATGGCGGTGCCGGCCAGGTCCATCTGTGCCACCAGCCAGCCGCCGAATATATCGCCAAAGCCATTGGTTTCACGCGGGAGCGCCGTGATTTGCAGGGCGAGATCGCCTTGCGGGATAGGATCTTCTTGTTCGAGTTCGATCATGCCGAGGGTGCCTCTGACCCGTGACGCTTCATGGGTATTTCAAGTGGATAGCCGTCTTCGAAAAAAACGTTTCAGCACCAACATACACCGCGTGATACGTTTCTCGTAAGGCGAACTGAAGGGAAACTCTGCCAAACCGGCTGGAGGGCACCCAACGGCGTTTTGGCACAGCAGCCCCTCAAGACAGCGGGTTTGACGCTTGCACGGGCCGAGTATATCGAGACCCTGACGCCGCGACGACCTCCCAAGGCTCATTTGGTCGGTAAATCGCGGCTGTAATGCGGCTTTTTCCGGAAACTGTGCTCATGGTCGGGAATATTTGCAGGTATTGAGGTGTTGTTCCGTCAGTACCGACCTTAATAGAGAAGCCCCGCCATGCCCACCGTGCCTGCAAGCACCGCGCCCGTCGTGCGTCCGCTGACCCGCAGCGACTATAAAACCCTGTCGCTGTCCGCCCTGGGCAGTGCGCTGGAGTTCTATGACTTCATCATCTTTGTGTTTTTCGCTGCCGTGGTGGGCAAGCTGTTTTTCCCGCCGGACATGCCCGAGTGGATGCGCCTGGTGCAAACTTTCGGCATTTTCGCCGCCGGCTACCTGATTCGCCCGCTGGGCGGCATCGTGATGGCGCACTTCGGTGACCTGCTGGGGCGCAAGAAAATGTTCACCCTGAGCATCTTCCTGATGGCCTTGCCCACCCTGGCCATCGGCTTGCTACCGACCTACTCCCAAGTCGGGCTGTTGGCGCCGGTGTTGTTGCTGCTGATGCGCATCATCCAGGGGGCGGCGATTGGCGGCGAGGTGCCGGGCGCCTGGATTTTCGTGGCCGAACACGTGCCGGCCAAGCGTATCGGATATGCCGTGGGGGTGCTGACCGTGGGCCTGAACCTGGGGATTTTGCTGGGTTCGCTGGTCGCAACAGGCTTGAATAGCGCTTACAGCCCGGAGCAGATCGCCGATTACGCCTGGCGTATTCCGTTCCTGCTCGGTGGCGTGTTCGGTCTGTTGTCGGTGTACCTGCGCCGCTGGCTGCACGAAACACCGGTATTCGCTGAGCTGCAACAACGCAAGGCACTGGCGGCCGAGGTGCCGTTGCGCACGGTGCTGCGCGAGCATCGCGAGTCGGTTGTCGTGTCGATGCTGCTGACCTGGCTGCTGTCCGCCGGCGTGGTGGTGGTGATCCTGATGACACCCGCCCTGTTGCAGGGCGTGTATCACTTCCCACCGAAAACCTCGTTGCAGGCCAATAGCCTGGCCATCGTCGCCCTGAGCCTGGGCGTGGTGGCGGCGGGTTGGCTGTGTGACCGCATCGGCGCAGGCCGGGTGCTGGTATTCGGCTGCGCGGGCATGGCGGTTTCGTGCTGGGTCTTGTATGCCAGCCTGGCGGGCCATCCCGAGTGGCTGTTTCCGCTGTATGCCTTGACCGGCCTGTTCGTCGGCACTGTGGCGGCGGCGCCTTTTGTGATGGTCAAGGGCTTTCCCGCAGCGGTGCGCTTCAGTGGGTTGTCGTTTTCCTACAACTTGGCGTATGCCGTGCTGGGCGGCCTGAGCCCGGTATTCGTTTCGCTGTTGCTCAAGGAAAGCCCGATGGGCCCGGCTTACTACGTGGCGCTGGTGTGCGTCGTGGGGATGGCCGTGGGTGCGTATCTGTGCAAGCGCGGGCGTTAAGCAACGCTGTGCTTTTCCGGGCGATTTGCTATCGTGCCGAACCGACCCCGGCGCTTGCCGGGGTCTCGCGTTCGCCGTCCTGACAATAAGAGAAGCCTTGCCATGTCCTCCGTGCCCGCAAGCAGTGCGCAACCTTCGCGCCCGCTGACCCGCAACGACTACAAAACCCTGTCGCTGTCTGCCTTGGGCGGGGCGCTGGAGTTCTACGACTTCATCATTTTCGTGTTTTTCGCCACCGTGGTCGGAAAACTGTTCTTCCCTGCCGAGATGCCTGAATGGCTGCGACTGATGCAGACCTTCGGCATCTTCGCCGCGGGCTATCTGGCCCGTCCGCTGGGCGGCATCATCATGGCGCACTTCGGTGACCTGCTGGGCCGCAAGAAGATGTTCACCCTGAGCATTTTCATGATGGCTGTGCCGACCCTGATCATGGGCCTGCTGCCGACCTACGCGCAGATCGGCCTCTGGGCGCCGATCCTGTTGCTGCTGATGCGCGTCATCCAGGGCGCGGCGATCGGTGGCGAAGTGCCGGGCGCGTGGGTATTCGTCTCCGAGCACGTACCGCCGCGCCACATCGGCTACGCCTGCGGCACGCTGACCAGCGGCCTCACTGCCGGCATCCTGCTGGGCTCGCTGGTGGCCACCGCGATCAATACCGCTTACACCCCGGAGCAGGTGTCGGACTACGCCTGGCGGATCCCGTTCCTGCTCGGCGGTGTGTTCGGCCTGTTGTCGGTGTACCTGCGCCGCTATTTGCACGAAACCCCGATCTTCGCCGAAATGCAGCAGCGCAAGACCCTGGCCGAAGAGCTGCCGCTGCGTGCCGTCGTGCGTGACCACCGTGGCGCCATCGTGCTGTCGATGTTGCTGACCTGGCTGCTGTCGGCCGCCATCGTGGTGGTGATCCTGATGACACCGACCGTGTTGCAGACGGTCTATCACTTCAGCCCCACGGATTCGCTCAAGGCCAACAGCCTGGCCATCGTGGCCCTGAGCTTTGGCTGCATCGGCGCCGGTGCACTGGCTGACCGTTTCGGTGCCGGGCGTGTGCTGATCGTGGGCTGTGCGCTGCTGCTGGCGAGCTCGTGGACGCTGTACCACAGCCTCACCGCTCACCCGGACTGGTTGTTCCCGCTGTACACCGTGACCGGCTTGTTCGTCGGCACCATCGGCGTCGTGCCCTATGTGATGGTCAAAGCCTTCCCGGCCGTGGTGCGTTTCAGCGGGTTGTCGTTTTCCTACAACGTCGCCTACGCCATCTTCGGGGGCCTGACGCCGCTGGTGGTGTCGCTACTCATGAAGGAAAGCCCGATGGGGCCGTCGTACTACGTGGCGGCGCTGTGCGTGATGGGGATGCTGGTGGGGGCTTATCTCTGGAAGCGTGCCCGTTGATTATTCGTTGATCGTTCCCGCGCACGTGTGGGAACGATCAACAGTTACAGAGTATTTCTGCAATACGGCAACAATCGCCCCATCCCCCGCGTACTCCCCGTCCAGCTTGATACCTGCCTTCTTTTTCCTCTCTTCGGCGCACTAGTGGCCTTTCATCTAATTGTCACATTCCAGACATAGAGTGTTCACACGGCCTACCGATACTTGGCCCCGATCCAACTATCCCTATCTGCTAGGAGCAAGGCATGAAACTGAAGCGTTTGATGGCGGCAATGACTTTTGTCGCCGCTGGCGTTGCGACTGCCCACGCGGTGGCCGCTGGTGTTGACCCGGCAATTCCGGCTTACGCCAAGACCACTGGTGTCTCGGGCAACTTGTCCAGCGTCGGTTCCGACACTCTGGCCAACCTGATGACCCTGTGGGCTGAGTCCTACAAAAAGGAATACCCGAACGTCAACATCCAGATTCAGGCTGCTGGCTCCGCCACTGCGCCACCTGCGTTGACTGAAGGTACCTCCAACCTGGGCCCGATGAGCCGCAAGATGAAGGACACCGAACTGGCTGCCTTCGAGCAGAAGTACGGCTACAAGCCAACCGCTATCCCGGTTGCCGTGGATGCCCTGGCCGTGTTCGTGCACAAGGACAACCCGATCCAGCACCTGACCATGGAACAAGTCGACGCGATCTTCTCCTCGACTCGTCTGTGCGGCGCCAAAGCCGACGTAAAAACCTGGGGCGACCTGGGCGTGACCGGCGACCTGGCCAACAAGCCAGTGCAGCTGTTCGGTCGTAACTCGGTATCCGGCACCTACGGCTACTTCAAGGAAGAAGCCCTGTGCAAAGGCGACTACAAGCCAAACGTGAACGAACAACCAGGCTCGGCTTCGGTCGTGCAGTCGATCAGCTCCTCGCTGAACGGCATCGGTTACTCGGGCATCGGCTACAAGACTGCAAGCGTGAAGACCGTTGCACTGGCTAAAAAGGGCAGCACCGACTTCATCGAAGACAGCGAAGAAAACGCCCTGAACGGCAAATACCCGCTGTCGCGCTTCCTCTACGTTTACGTCAACAAAGCTCCGAACAAGCCTCTGGCCCCGCTGGAAGCCGAGTTCGTGAAGCTGGTTCTGTCCAAACAGGGCCAGGAAGTTGTAGTGAAAGACGGCTACATCCCGCTGCCAGCCAAAGTTGCCGCCAAGGCACTGGCTGACCTGGGTCTGAAAGAAGGCAACTGATTGCCTCCGCGGGGTCCGGTATCACCGGCCCCGCATCCCCAAATTTCGAGTCCGCTGCCAGCCCTGCTACGCGGCGGATTTCTTGCGTCACTGCATTGTCATCTTTCTGTCATACAGGATCGCTAGGGTGTGCGCATGAATGATCTGGCCAATTCCACCATGACGACGACTTCTCCCCCCAAGCGCATTGATTTCAATACGCCTGAGCTGCAACGCAAGCGCCGCATTCGCGCGCTCAAGGATCGCCTGACCCGCTGGTACGTGCTGGTCGGCGGCCTCGCCGTCCTCGGCGCCATCACACTGATTTTCTTCTTCCTTGCCTATGTGGTCGCACCGTTGTTCCACGGTGCCAGCTTGACCAAGGACGAGGCCCTGACGCCCGCCTGGGTGCAGGACGCAGGCAAGCCGCTGCTGATCTCGATGGAAGAACAGAACCAGGTCGCCATGCGCGTTTCCGACAAAGGCCAGGCGCTGTTCTTCAATGTGGACAGCGGTGCGGAGCTCAAGCGCATCGACCTGCCGGTCCCGGCCGGCGCCAGCGTGGTATCCATCAGCAAAGACCAGCCCGCCAGTCCGCTGGTGATTCTCGGCTTGTCCAATGGCCAGGCGCTGGTGTTCCGTCATACCTATAAAGTGTCCTACCCGGACGGCAAGAAGACCATTACTCCGGCTGTCGAATACCCCTACGGCGAAACGCCGATCGCCCTCGACGAACAGGGCCGTGCCCTGGAGCACGTGGCGCTCAATGCCACCGACTCGTCGCTGGTGGTTGCCGGCTCCAGCGGTGCTCACCTGAACGTGCTGAGCATCAGCCGTGAAGAAAACATGATGACTGACGAAGTCACCATCGAGCAGAAGCGTGTCGAGCTGCCGCAGATGACCGAGCCGGTCAAAGCCATTTTTGTCGACCCACGCCAGCAGTGGTTGTACGTGATCAACGGTCGCGCCCAGGCCGATGTGTTCAGCCTGCGGGACAAGAGCCTCAACGGTCGCTACAAACTCACCGAAGACGCCAACGCCGAAATCACCGCCAGTGCGCAACTGGTGGGCGGTATCTCGCTGATCGTCGGTAACTCCAAAGGCGGCCTGGCCCAGTGGTTCATGGCCCGCGACCCGGACGGCGAGCAACGCTTCAAACAGGTCCGTACCTTCCAGATGGGCACTGCGCCGATTGTGGAGATCACCGCCGAAGAGCGCCGCAAAGGCTTCACCGCTCTGGATGCGTCCGGCAAGTTCGGCGTGTTCCACAGCACTGCGCACCGCACCTTGCTGGTGGAGCAGGTGGTGGATGGCCAGGGTGTGTTCGGTCTGTCGCCACGAGCCAACCGCGTGATCGTCGAAGCGGGCGGCAAGCTGCAACCGCTGGCGCTCGACAACCCGCACCCGGAGGTTTCCTGGAGCGCGCTGTGGAGCAAGGTCTGGTACGAAAACTACGACGAGCCTAAATACGTCTGGCAATCGACTGCGGCCAACACCGACTTCGAACCCAAGATGAGCCTGGCGCCGCTGACGTTCGGTACCTTGAAGGCCGCGTTCTACGCCATGCTGCTGGCCGCGCCCCTGGCCGTTGCCGCTGCGATCTACACCGCTTACTTCATGGCTCCGGGCCTGCGCCGCAAGGTCAAGCCGGTGATCGAGCTGATGGAAGCGATGCCCACGGTGATCCTCGGCTTCTTCGCCGGCCTGTTCCTGGCGCCGTATGTCGAAGGGCACCTGCCCGGGATCTTCAGCCTGTTGATGTTGCTGCCGATCGGCATTCTGATCGCCGGTTTTGTCTTCAGCCGCCTGCCCGAGTCGCTGCGCCTGCGGGTGCCGGATGGCTGGGAAAGCGCGATTCTGGTTCCGGTGATCCTACTGGTGGGCTGGCTCTCGCTGTACATGAGCCCGTACCTGGAAACCTGGTTCTTCGGCGGCGACATGCGCATGTGGATCTCCCACGACCTGGGCATCACCTATGACCAGCGCAACGCACTGGTCGTCGGCCTGGCCATGGGCTTCGCGGTGATCCCGAACATCTACTCCATCGCTGAAGATGCGGTGTTCAGTGTGCCGCGCGGCCTGACCCTGGGCTCCCTGGCCCTGGGCGCCACACCGTGGCAGACCATGACTCGCGTCGTCATCCTGACCGCCAGCCCGGGGATCTTCTCGGCGCTGATGATCGGCATGGGCCGCGCCGTCGGCGAGACCATGATCGTGCTGATGGCCACCGGCAACACCCCGGTGATGGAGATGAACCTGTTCGAAGGCCTGCGCACCCTGGCGGCCAACGTCGCCGTGGAGATGCCTGAGTCGGAAGTGGGCGGTAGCCACTACCGCGTGCTGTTCCTCTCGGCACTGGTGCTGCTGCTGTTCACCTTCATCATGAACACCCTCGCCGAGCTGATCCGTCAGCGTCTGCGCAAGAAATACTCGTCGCTTTAAGAAAGGTAGAAGTCTGTGAAACAGAACTCCCTGAATGGATGGTTCAAGAGCGGCGCCCCGGGTGTCTGGATCAGCGGTGGCGCGGTGTCCATCGCGGTCATCATGACCATTGGCCTGCTGGCGGTGATCGCGGTACGTGGCCTCGGCCATTTCTGGCCGGCTGACCTGATCCAGGCCAATTACAACGTGCCTGGCCAGGAAAATCATGTGGTCATCGGCGAAGTGGTGCAGAAGGAAGAAGTGCCGCGCGAGCGCCTGAAAAGCGCCGGTCTGCCGGTGCCCGACCAAGGCCCGGAATTCATGACCCGTGAGCTGATCAAGGTGGGTAACCGCGACCTGAACGGCAACGACTTCACCTGGATCGTCGGCGAATGGTTGAAGGACCAGACCAAGCCGCTGGACCTGATGGCCATCGAGCGTCGTGAGTGGGGCAACTTCTATGGCACCCTGGTCAACGTCAAGCAGGATGGCAAAGTCATCGCCGAAGGCGCAGCGGCCTGGCCGGAGCTGCAAGCCCGTGTCGACCGTGTCAACAAGCTGGCGGGGCAACTCAAGAGCCTGGAGAAAACCGACATCGGTGCGATCAACGCCGGTTTGGAGCGGATTCGCCTGCACGGTCGCAAGCTGGAACTGGAAGGCAAGCTCGACGCCGCCGCCCAGGCTGACATGGACGCTGACCGTGCCGAACTGAATGCCCGTTACCAGGACGTGGAAGCGCGCCTGGCCGACCTGCACACCCAGTTCAACCGTGACTCGCTGACAGCCCGCGACGGCAATGGCAAGGAAGTGGAAATCGGCATCGGCAAAGTGGTGCACGCCTACCAGCCGAATGCCATGAGCTACTCCACCAAGGTGGGCTTCTACTTCAGCAAGGTTTGGGAGTTCCTCAGCGATGACCCACGGGAAGCCAACACTGAAGGCGGGATCTTCCCGGCCATCTTCGGCACCGTGATGATGACCCTGATCATGGCGATGATCGTGACCCCGTTCGGCGTACTGGCGGCGGTGTACCTGCGTGAATACGCCAAGCAGAACACCCTGACCCGAGTGATCCGCATCGCGGTGAACAACCTGGCGGGCGTACCGGCCATTGTCTACGGCGTGTTCGGCCTGGGCTTCTTCGTGTATGTACTGGGCGGCTCGCTTGACCGCCTGTTCTTCCCCGAAGCCCTGCCGGCGCCGACTTTCGGTACCCCGGGCCTGCTCTGGGCGTCGCTGACCCTGGCGTTGCTGGCGGTGCCGGTGGTGATCGTGGCCACCGAAGAAGGCCTGGCGCGGATTCCTCGCACTGTCCGTGAGGGTTCCCTGGCCCTGGGCGCGACCAAGGCGGAAACGCTGTGGAAGATCGTGCTGCCGATGGCCAGCCCGGCGATGATGACCGGCATGATCCTCGCCGTGGCCCGCGCCGCCGGCGAAGTGGCGCCGCTGATGCTGGTGGGTGTGGTGAAACTGGCGCCGTCGCTGCCGGTGGATGGCAACTACCCGTACCTGCATCTGGACCAGAAGATCATGCACCTGGGCTTCCATATCTATGACGTCGGCTTCCAGAGCCCCAACGTCGAGGCTGCGCGGCCGCTGGTATACGCCACCGCCTTGCTGCTGGTGCTGGTGATCGCCACGCTCAACCTGTCGGCGGTATGGATTCGTAACCATCTGCGCGAAAAGTACAAGGCGCTGGACAGCTGATACTTGTAGGAGCTGGCTTGTGTGGGAGCTGGCTTGCCTGCGATAGCATCACCAAGGTGTGACTGACACACCGAGGTGCTTGCATCGCGGGCAAGTCGAGACGTCGAACCGCCGGCTCCCACACAAACCAGCCCCCACAGAGGCCAGTGTCAGACACAGATTTTTGAGTAGACCGCCCCGGCGGTCCAACACAACGAATTGGTAGCACAGGGAGCATCCCATGCAACACGAAACCCATTCCCACGGCATCAACATGTCGGCCCTGGGTCGCGACAAGCAGAGCCTGAGCCTGGCCCAGGAAACCGTGGCCATCGAAGTGCCGGACCTGAGCCTGTACTACGGCGAGAAACAGGCCCTGTACAACGTCAGCATGAACATTCCCAAGCAACGCGTGACTGCGTTCATCGGTCCGTCCGGTTGCGGCAAGTCCACGCTGCTGCGGACCTTCAACCGCATGAACGACCTGGTGGACGGTTGCCGCGTGGAAGGTGCGATCAACCTTTACGGCAGCAATATCTACCGCAAGGGTGAAGACGTGGCCGAGCTGCGTCGCCGCGTGGGCATGGTGTTCCAGAAGCCCAACCCGTTTCCCAAGACCATCTACGAAAACGTGGTGTATGGCCTGCGCATCCAGGGCATCAACAAGAAGCGCATCCTCGACGAAGCCGTCGAGTGGGCCCTCAAGGGCGCCGCGCTGTGGGATGAGGTCAAGGACCGTCTGCATGATTCGGCACTCGGCTTGTCCGGCGGCCAGCAGCAGCGTCTGGTGATCGCGCGTACCATCGCCGTGGAACCGGAAGTGCTGCTGCTCGACGAACCCTGCTCGGCCCTCGACCCGATCTCGACGCTGAAAGTGGAAGAGCTGATCTACGAGCTCAAGTCCAAGTTCACTATCGTCATCGTGACCCACAACATGCAACAGGCGGCGCGGGTTTCCGACTACACCGCATTCATGTACATGGGCAAGCTGGTGGAGTTCGGTGACACCGACACCCTGTTCACCAATCCGGCGAAGAAACAGACCGAAGACTACATTACCGGTCGTTACGGCTAGGACGCTGTGGTTCTCATTGCACTGACGCTGCGGTTCTCCGCACCTTACCGGACGCTCCAAGGACGCCAACATGATTAGCAAAGAAGGCCTTACCCACCACATCTCCGCGCAGTTCAACGCCGAGCTCGAGGAAGTGCGCAGCCACCTCCTGGCGATGGGCGGGCTGGTGGAGAAGCAAGTCAACGACGCCGTGACCGCGTTGATCGAGGCTGACTCGGGCCTGGCCCAGCAAGTGCGCGAGATCGACGACCAGATCAACCAGATGGAACGCAATATCGACGAGGAATGCCTGCGCATTCTGGCCCGTCGCCAGCCGGCGGCGTCCGACCTGCGTTTGATCATCAGCATTTCCAAGTCGGTAATCGACCTGGAGCGCATTGGCGACGAAGCCACCAAGATCGCCCGTCGCGCCATCCAGCTGTGCGAAGAAGGTGAAGCGCCGCGCGGCTACGTGGAAGTGCGCCACATTGGCGACCAGGTGCGCAACATGGTGCGCGATGCCCTCGATGCATTTGCTCGCTTCGACGCCGAACTGGCGTTGTCGGTGGCCCAGTACGACAAGATCATCGACCGCGAATACAAGACGGCCTTGCGCGAGCTGGCCACCTACATGATGGAAGACCCACGCTCTATCTCGCGGGTCTTGAACATCATCTGGGTCTTGCGTTCGCTGGAGCGCATCGGCGACCACGCGCGCAATATCTCGGAGCTGGTGATTTATCTGGTTCGGGGGACCGATGTGCGGCACATGGGCCTCAAGCGCATGAAGGCCGAAGTTGAAGGCACTGCCGACCAAATCCCTAATGTTCCGGGCGAATCTGACGATAAGTAAGGTTGCCCGAGAAATTAACGCCCGGCCTCAGGCCGGGCGTTTTCGTTTGTGGCATCTGAATTTTTTGCGCGTCGGGAGCGATAAAGTCCCTCCGTGACCAACGAGTTTTGGCAAAATGCCATCAGTCAGGCGTTCTGCGTGCCGAAGTTTTTATAGGATGAAGGGTCGATGAGTAAAGTCAGTGTATTGGTGGTGGATGACGCCTCGTTTATCCGCGACCTGGTGAAGAAGTGCCTGCGCAACTACTTCCCCGGGATCAAGATCGAAGATGCGGTGAACGGCAAAAAGGCCCAGGCCATCCTGATGCGCGAGACCTTCGACCTGGTGCTGTGCGACTGGGAAATGCCGGAAATGTCCGGCCTGGAACTGCTGACCTGGTGCCGTGAGCAAGCGCACCTCAAAGCCATGCCGTTCGTGATGGTGACCAGCCGTGGCGACAAGGAAAACGTTGTTCAGGCGATCCAGGCCGGCGTTTCCGGCTACGTCAGCAAACCCTTCACCAACGAACAGCTGCTGAACAAGGTCAAGCAAGCCCTGCACAAGATCGGTCGCCTTGATGCGCTGATCGCCAGCGCGCCGACCAAGATGAACTCGGCATTCGGCAACGATTCCCTGAGCGCACTGACCGGCGGCAAGCCTGAAGCGGTCCGTGCGGCTCCGGTAGCGGCTGCCGCGCCGGCACCGAGCAAGGGCCTGCTTAACAGCCCGCCCGTGCAGGCCCCCGCAGCGGCGCCGGCCGGTGGTCGTGGCCAGGGCCAATTGCGCCTGTCCAGCGGCAACCAGCAATGCGTGATCAAGGCGCTGAGCATCAAGGAGGCGCTGCTGGTGGTGCGCCGTGGTGACGTGCTGCCTCAGGTTCTGGAAAGCGCAGTACTCGATCTTGAGCAAGGCGAAAACGCCGAAGTCGCGCGGCTCAATGGCTACCTGCATGCCATCGTCGCCTATGAGCCCAAGCCCGACAGCGACTGGCTGCAACTGACCTTCCGCTTCATCGATCAGGACGCACAGAAGCTCGACTACATCTCTCGCCTGATCGCACGCGGTACGGCGCAGAAGCATTTCGTGC
Organism: Pseudomonas sp. SDO524_S393; assembly: GCF_054071875.1. Classification (NCBI taxonomy): domain Bacteria; kingdom Pseudomonadati; phylum Pseudomonadota; class Gammaproteobacteria; order Pseudomonadales; family Pseudomonadaceae; genus Pseudomonas; species Pseudomonas sp. SDO524_S393. The sequence continues at coordinate 70,125 of NZ_JBSVVZ010000005.1, forward strand.
CGGGTGCTTGATCTTCTGATTACAGGGAGTCGACCGGTTGTCTGATTCCCTGTGCTTTGCTTGATTTATATCTGTTTCGATATAGCCTCTCGATAACGCCTCCGCGTTATCGAGGCTTTGCGATGCCTTGAAACAAACCTCCGTGAGCATTGGCCGAATCGTCGATTACGCTTTTTCTTTCCAGGAAAGGAGAAGCCAATGCCAAGGCACAGGGATGTGGTGTTTCTAGGAAGCTCGCTCAAGGACCTCAAAGCGTTTCCTCTCGACGCCCGAAGGGCAGCAGGTTTTCAGTTGGATCTCTTGCAACAGGGTGAGCAGCCTTTTGATTGCAAGCCGATGAAAACTATCGGGAGAGGCGTCAGCGAGATTCGTATCACCGAGGAGTCGGGCGCTTTTCGAGTGTTTTACGTGGTTAATCGGCCTGAGGCCGTTTATGTGCTGCACGCGCTGCGCAAGACCACACAGAAAACCGAGGGGCGAGATATCGAGCTGGCACGCGCCAGGTTGCAGGAGTTAGGTTAAGCCTATGACAAATCAGAAAGTTTATGGCGAGCGTTTCAGCTGTGTTTGGGACGCTCTGGAAGATACGCCCCAGCAAGCTGCCAATATGCGGCTGCGTTCGAAATTGCTCTTGGCGTTGTGCCAAACCATTCGCAGCTGGGAGCTTTCCCAAAAAGAGGCTGCACACAGACTAGGCGTCAGTCAGCCCCGACTTAACGACGTCCTCACCGGCAAGATCGACAAGCTTTCTCTGGACGCCTTGGTCAATCTGTCGGCGGCGGCCCAAATGAACGTGGATATTTGTTTCAACGGGCTACCAGCCTGAAGTTGTCATCAAGCCTTGCTAACCTGCCGCTCAGTCATTCCGGCAGGTCTACGCCATGTTCATGCGCCTATTGTTGCTCTGCGGGTTGGCCACGGTGACCACGCCCACTCTGGCCATGACCCTCTACCGATCCACCGATGCCAACGGCGATGTGTTTTTCAGTGATCGGCAAACGCCGGGCGCCCAGGCGTTTGTGATCCATGAGCGCAAGTTCCTGCCCCCTTCGCCCGACAGGCCTCAACGCGTCTATCCACAGCAAGCCTATCGCTACCCCTTGCCTTGGCGTGGTGGGCCGTTTCGCTTGACCCAGGGACCCAACGGCAGCTTCAGTCACACCGACGCCAAAAGCCGTTACGCCATGGACATCGCCATGCCCGAAGGCACGCCGATCATTGCGGCACGTGCTGGCGTGGTGGTGAACATTGAAAATGCGCAGGTGGGACGCGGCAATGACGCGTCGGGGAATTTTGTGCGGGTGCGGCACGATGACGGTACCGAAGGCGTGTACCTGCACCTCAAGCAGGGCTCGGTCAGTGTCAGGGCCGGGCAGCGGGTGGCGGTGGGCAGCCCATTGGCGTTGTCGGGCAACACCGGCAACAGCAGCGGGCCGCACTTGCACTTTGTGGTTCAGCGCGCCACCGAGGCGGGGCTGGTGTCGATTCCGTATGAGTTCAACCAGCCCGTCGGTACGTTGCCCAATTTTGCATTGGGCAACTGAGGGATCAGTCCAGCAGCAGCACCTTGGCCAATACGATCTTCGGCCCTTTCATCTTCTTGATGATGATCCGCAGGCCTTCGACTTCCAGCACTTCCTCTTCTTCCGGCACCCGCTTGAGGGTTTCGTAGATCAGGCCCGCCAGGGTCTCGGCCTCGATGTGATCCAGGTCGATGCCCAGCAAGCGCTCCACCTTGAATAGCGGCGTGTCGCCACGTACCAGCAGCTTGCCCGGTTGATAGGCCAGGATGCCCCGTTCGGCCTTGCGGTGTTCGTCCTGAATGTCACCCACCAGCACTTCCAGCACGTCTTCCATGGTGAGGTAGCCGATGATCTTGCCGTCGGCCTCTTCCACCAGGGCGAAGTGCGCGCCGCCTTTGCGGAACTGCTCCAGCAACTGCGACAACGGCATATGCCGTGACACGCGCTCCAGCGGGCGGGTCAGTTCGGCCAGGTTGAACGATTCGGGGATGTGGTCCAGGGCCGCCAGTTCCAGCAGCAGGTCCTTGATGTGCAGCAGGCCCACGAATTCGTTGCGCACGGCGTCATACACCGGGTACCGGCTGAATTTGTGGCGTCGGAACAGCGCAAGGATTTCCTTGAGCGGGGCGTTGAAGTCCAGGGTGACCATGTCTTCCCGGGAGTTGGCCCAGTCCACCACTTCCAGCTCGCCCATTTCCACGGCGGAGGCCAGCACGCGCATGCCTTGGTCGCTGGGGTCCTGGCCACGGCTGGAGTGCAGGATCAGCTTGAGTTCTTCGCGGCTGTAATGGTGTTCGTGATGCGGGCCGGGCTCGCCTTGCCCGGCGATACGCAGGATGGTGTTGGCGCTGGCATTGAGCAGGTAGATCGCCGGGTACATCGCCCAGTAGAACAGGTACAGCGGCACGGCGGTCCACAGCGACAGCAACTCGGGCTTGCGAATGGCCCAGGACTTGGGCGCCAGCTCGCCGACCACGATGTGCAGGTAGGAGATCACGAAGAACGCCGCAAAGAACGACACACCTTTGATCACTTCCGGCGATTGCACGCCCACGGCACTCAGCAGCGGTTCGAGGATGTGCGCGAAGGCCGGCTCGCCGACCCAGCCCAGGCCGAGGGAGGCGAGGGTGATACCCAGTTGGCACGCCGACAGGTAAGCGTCGAGCTGGCTGTGCACGGTACGCAGGATCTGCCCGCGCCAGCCGTTCTGGTGAGCGATCGCCTCGACGCGGGTGGCGCGCAGTTTGACCATGGCAAACTCCGCCGCAACGAAGAAGCCGTTGAGCAGTACCAGGATCAGTGCAAAAAGAATCATGCCGAAGTCGGCGAAGAGTGTCGCGAGGGTAATACCAGGGGAAGGGTCCATGATGGGGTTTTGCGGGTTCCGTGTGTTCAATAAGGGGTGTCAGGAGGGCCTGAAAGGCAGGCGCAAGTCGGCCAATGTAGCGGCTGACGGGGCGCTTGCCTAGTACCCACTGCCGGACGGGGCAAGGAATGCATTCTCCAGAACAACACAATCCCACACGGTTCGTTGTTACTTCAGGTCATTCATCATTCCCGACCGGCCGCGAACGCGTCATCTGTGCCGGCGGGAAATGGCAGGTAAACGTGCTGCCATGCCCCAGTACGCTGCTGATTTCCAGGCGTGCGCGGTGGCGCAGCAGCACGTGCTTGACGATCGCCAGGCCCAGCCCGGTGCCGCCGGTATTGGAGTTGCGGCTGGAGTCGACACGGTAGAAACGCTCGGTCAGGCGCGGCAGGTGCTTGGCGTCGATGCCGATGCCGGAGTCCTGCACGCTCAGGTGCGCGCCGTGTTCGTCGGCCCACCAGCGGATGCGGATATTGCCCTTGTCCTGGGTGTACTTCACGGCATTGAACACCAGGTTGGAAAACGCACTGCGCAGCTCACCTTCGCTGCCTTTGAGCAGGACGGCCGGGTCGGCTTCCAGGGTGATCTGCTGCCCGCGTTGGCCGGACAGGGCCTGGGCGTCATTCTTGATGGTCTGCAACAGGCTTTGCACCGCCACCGGGTGGTTGTCCGAGGGATAATCGGTGGCTTCCAGCTTGGCCAGCAACAGCAAGTCGTTGAGCAGGGTCTGCATGCGGCTGCCTTGCTGCTGCATCTGTTGCAGGGCACGGCTCCAGCGCGGGTTGATCTCTTCGACGTTGTCCAGCAGCGTCTCCAGGTAACCGCAGATCACCGTCAGGGGCGTGCGCAATTCGTGAGACACGTTGGCGACGAAATCCTTGCGCATCTGTTCCAGCTGGTGGATGCGGGTGACATCACGCACCAGCATCAAGTGTTCGTTGTTGCCATAGCGTGTCAGGTACAGCTGGATGCGCACACGGTCATTGGTGGGCGAGGGGATTTCCAGGGCTTCTTCGTAGTTGTCCTGTTCGAAATACTCTTTGAAGCGCGGGTGACGCACCAGGTTGGTCACTGGCTGGCCACTGTCCTGCGGCGTCTTGAGGCCCAGCAGGGTCTCGGCCGCGCGGTTCCACCATTCCAGGTTGCCGTCGCTGTCGAGCATGATCACCGCGTCCTTCAGGGCGGCGGTGGACTCCTGCACGCGGTCGATCACCGCTTGCAGGCGCCCGCGAACGCGCTGGTCGCGGCGTTGCAGGTGGTAGATGCTGTCAAACACTTCGCCCCACAGACCGTAGCCGTCGGGCGGTGCTTCATCGGGTTTGTGCTGGCGCAGCCATTCATGCAGACGCAGCAGTTGCTTGAGGGTCCAGCCCAGGTAAAGGGCGATACCGACGGCCAGGCTCCAGCCGTATTGGCCGCTGATCAGGCCAATCAACAGGCAGCCGGTGATCAACAGAAGCAGGTGGCGGATCAGGGTGCCATGCCAGTTTTGATTCACGATCGGTCCTTCGGACAGTGAAAAGTTTCAAGCTGCAAGCTTCAAGTCAGAGCAGATCAGCTTCTACTTGCCACTTGTAGCTGGGAGCTTGCAGCTGCTTTCAACCTTTGGTTGAAAACCGATAACCCGTGCCGCGCACGGTTTGTACCAGATTCTCGTAGGCGTCGCCCAAGGCTTTGCGCAGGCGGCGGATATGCACGTCCACGGTACGCTCCTCCACGTACACGTTGCCGCCCCATACCTGGTCCAGCAACTGGCCACGGGTGTAGGCGCGCTCCTGGTGGGTCATGAAAAACTGCAGCAGGCGGTATTCGGTCGGGCCCATCTCGGCGGGTTTGCCGTCGATGGTCACGCGGTGGCTGATCGGGTCCAGCAGCAAGCCGCCGACTTCGATAGGCGCTTCACCATCGGTAGGGCCGGCGCGACGCAGTACGGCTTTCAGACGAGCGACCAGTTCCCGTGGGGAAAACGGCTTGGTGATGTAGTCATCGGCGCCGACTTCCAGGCCCTGGATCTTGTTGTCCTCTTCGCCCTTGGCGGTGAGCATGATGATCGGGATATCCCCGGTCAGCTCGTCGCGCTTGAGGCGCCGGGCCAGCTCGATACCGGAGGTGCCTGGCAGCATCCAGTCCAGCAGGATCAGGTCGGGCTTGCGGTCGACGATAATGGCATGGGCCTGCTGGGAGTTCTCGGCCTCCAGGCAGTCATAGCCGGCCATTTCCAACGCGACGGCGATCATTTCGCGAATGGGCGCTTCGTCGTCAACGATCAGAATGCTCCTGCCAACCATGCTAAATCCTCTTGTCATTTAACTGTCTTGCGCCGCATTAGATAACGGAATTATTGCAGTCGTGTGACAGTAATTTAGTCGCTTGGGCAATTCGCGCCTCTCTGGACTACGCTTTGGGTCCGAATCCTGACAACCAAAAAAGGAAGGTTCTGATGACTAACAGCACAGTTTCATGGAAAGCCCTGCTGGTAACGGCCGCATTGACGCTGCCAACCCTGGCGTTCGCGGCGGAGCCGGCCATGACCAAAGACGGTCTGTTGGTGGACCACAAAGGGCTGACCCTCTACACCTTCGACAAGGACGCCGACGGCAAGTCAGTGTGCAAGGACCAGTGTGCGACCAACTGGCCGCCGCTCAAGGCTGAGTCCACCGACAAAACCACGGGCGACTGGACCGTCATCACCCGCGACGACCAGACCAGCCAGTGGGCCTACAAAGGCAAGCCGGTCTATACCTACAAGGATGACAAGGCTGCCGGTGACAAGACCGGTGATGGCAAGGGCGGGGTGTGGCACGTCATCAAACCGTGAGCCTGCGGCGCCACCAAGCGCTTCGCGAGCAAGCCCGCTCCCACATTTTGACTTGTGAATACATTCAAATGTGGGAGCGGGCTTGCTCGCGAAGGCGTCGGCCCAGCCACCACAAAACTCAGCGAAACGCGTAATCCGCCACAATCCCCACGAATATCGCCAGTCCCGCCCAATGGTTATGCAGGAATGCCTTGAAGCACTTCATCCGGTCCTTGTCCCGGGTGTACCAGAACTCCCAGGCAAAACACCCCGCTGCCGTCAGCAAACCCAGATGGAACCAGCCGCCGAGGTCGAAGCGGGCACCCGCCAGCAACAGGCACAGCAATGACAGCCCTTGCAGGGTCAGGATGATCATGCGGTCGGCATCGCCGAACAGGATTGCCGTGGATTTCACGCCGATCTTCAAGTCGTCGTCACGGTCGGTCATCGCGTAATAGGTGTCGTAGCCGACCGTCCACAACAGGTTGGCGATATACAACAGCCACGCGGTGGCAGGCAGATGGCCGGTCTCGGCGGTGAACGCCATCGGCATGCCCCAGGAAAACGCCGCGCCCAGTACCACCTGCGGGTAATAGGTGTAGCGCTTCATGAACGGGTAACTCGCCGCCAGAGCCAGGCCGCCCAGGGACAGCAGGATGGTGGTGGCGTTGGTCAGGAGCACCAGCAGGAAGCTGATCCCCATCAGCACGGCAAAGAACACCAGTGCCTCTTTCGAACTGATCTTGCCGCTCACCAGCGGCCGTTGCTCGGTACGCTTCACATGGCCATCGACCTTGCGGTCGGCCCAGTCATTGATGACGCAACCACCGGCCCGGGTCAGCACCACGCCCAGTACGAAAATGACGACATTGCCAATGGAAGGCGAGCCCTTGCCGGCGATCCACAGCGCCCACAAGGTCGGCCACAGCAGCAGGTAAATGCCGATAGGCTTGTCCATGCGCGTCAGTTGAATGAAATCCCAGGCCCTGGGGTTCAGATGGTTCAAGGACTTGAGCAGGCGTTGATACATCAGCAGTTCTCCGCGGGGTCATGCAAGGCATGCCAGAAGCTGGGCAGGAAGATTTCCGCCACCAGCACGCTCAGCGGGCCCCGGTCGAAGCGCGAGCGGCGGGCCCACAGGCCGTCGGTCCGATCGGCTTCCGGCAGCCACTGCCGTGGGTAGTGGCACACTTCGATCGGCTGACGGGTAAATGCGCGGTCGCAAAACAGCAATTCCCCCAGCGAGCGGCTGCCCAGTTCATCCATATGCAGGCCATCGCCTTGCAAGGCACTGCGCGCGGCCACGCTGCGCGCGAACACCCAGGGCTGGCCATGCCCGCGCAGATATACCTCGCGTACCCAGCCGACCGTGGCCGGAGCCAGGCCCAGGGCTGCGCATTCATCCTCGCGCAGCGGCTGCCAGCCTTCGAACAGTGGCGTCACGCTGAAACCGTCCCTGGAGAGCCACGTCAGCCGCCGCGTCAGCGAGTCTTCGTTGAACAGCCAATTGAGGGTCAAGGGCGCGGGCGTGGGGGCCAAACGGCTCTGGGTCAGCCATTGGCAAACATCGGGGAGGGCGATTGAGTGCGGCACGGTGAGTCAGTATTGGCGGCAAAAGAGGCGGCGAGCTTACCATGGCATCCTGATCTTTTGCCGGGCCGAACCGGCTCCTCGCGTCGAACGTGCTTGCATCTGCCGGCCCCGATCAGTACAAAACGCGCTGAGCCGCGCGGCAACGCTGCATCCATCGACCGCCGGCCAACACGCCTGGACCTTGAGGAAACACGCAATGAAGAAGTGGCAATGTATTGTCTGCGGCCTGATCTATGACGAGAAAGACGGCTGGCCGGATGACGGCATTCTGCCGGGCACCCGCTGGGAAGACGTCCCGGAAGACTGGCTTTGCCCGGACTGCGGCGTGGGCAAGTCGGATTTCGAAATGATCGAAATCGGCTGATCTGAATTTTCAAGAAACGTACTGCAAGGAGAAAGGAATGAACGCACCTGTCGTGATCATCGGCACAGGATTGGCCGGTTACAACGTCGCCCGGGAGTTTCGCAAGCTCGACAGCGAGACCCCGTTGCTGCTGATCACTGCGGATGACGGACGCTCCTACTCCAAGCCCATGCTCTCCACCGGCTTTGGCAAGAACAAGGAAGCCGACGGCCTGAGCATGGCGGAACCGGGCGCCATGGCCGAGCAACTCAAGGCCGAAGTGCGCACCCACACCCGCGTCACCGGTATCGACCCTGGCCACAAGCGCCTGTGGCTGGGCGAAGAGGCGGTGGCCTACCGTGACCTGATCCTGGCCTGGGGCGCGGAAACTGTGCGTGTGCCGGTCGAAGGTGATGCGGCTGACCTGATTTTCCCGATCAACGACCTCGAAGACTATGCACGCTTTCGCACCGCCGCTGCCGGCAAACGCCGCGTTCTGCTGCTCGGCGCCGGCCTGATCGGCTGTGAATTCGCCAACGACCTGATCCTGGGCGGTTATGAAATCGACCTGGTGGCGCCCTGCGAGCAGGTCATGCCGACCCTGCTGCACCCAGCGGCGGCCGCAGCGGTCAAGGCCGGGCTGGAAGGCCTCGGTGCGCGTTTCCACCTGGGGCCGGTGCTCAATCGCTTGCAGCGTACAGCGGATGGCCTGGAAGCCCATCTGTCGGATGGTGAAGTCATCCCATGCGACCTGGTGGTCTCGGCCATCGGCCTGCGCCCGCGCGTCGACCTGGCCGCAGCGGCGGGCCTGCAAATCAACCGTGGGATCATGGTGGACCGCCACCTCAAGACTTCCCACGCGAACATCTATGCCCTGGGCGACTGTGCCGAGGTCGATGGCCTGAACCTGCTGTACGTCATGCCGCTGATGAGCTGTGCCCGTGCGCTGGCCCAGACCCTGGCCGGCAATGCGACCGCCGTGAGCTACGGGCCGATGCCGATCACGGTGAAAACCCCGATTTGTCCGCTGGTGGTCTCGCCACCGCCTCGTGGAACCGAAGGCGCTTGGAGTGTCGAAGGCCAGGGCGCGGACATCAAGGCACTGTGCCGCGACGCCGAAGGGCGCTTGCTGGGCTATGCGCTGACCGGCATGGCGGTCATGGAAAAACTCGCTCTCAACAAAGAACTTCCGCCTTTGCTGGCGTAAATACGGGTCGTTCTGTCGGAATAACCCCGTTTTTCGCCCCAGAAAGGTCGTCGCGAGACTGGCGCGGCGTCTTGGGGCGTGCCATCCTCACTCCCGTCTGCCGCAGAGTAGAGCCTGCGGCGCTTTGGGCGCTGCTCCACAAGAGAGCAGCACGGACATAACAACAAAAAACCGTCAAAGAGGCTTCACATATGCGTAAACCAGAACTCGCAGCCGCCATCGCTGAAAAAGCGGATCTCACCAAAGAACAGGCCAACCGCGTCCTCAACGCCGTTCTCGAAGAAATCACCGGCGCCCTGCACCGCAAGGACAGCGTCACCCTGGTTGGCTTCGGTACTTTCCTGCAGCGTCATCGCGGTGCCCGCACCGGCAAAAACCCACAGACCGGTGAGCCGGTGAAAATCAAGGCAAGCAACACCGTTGCGTTCAAACCGGGCAAGTCGCTCAAAGACAGCGTCAACCCGTAAAAGCGTTACCGTCTGAAGGGAGGCGGAATAGTACGAAAAATGGGCACGCCGGCCGGGTCGGGTGCCCATTTTTATTGGGGGAAGATAAGCGGGTTATTATTTTTTACAGTTATGAAATTATGTTGCCAACAGAAATTTCAATAGTTTGTATTATCTTTGATAGATCTTTGTAGAAAGGGTGGAACTGGTCTGTGCGGAACGTCACTTAGATTTCGAGGTTGCAGGGAGTACTCTCTCAATTAACTTTAAGAGGTTTAGTGATGAAATTATTCGAACAGCCATATATCCCATTGCCTGTTTCGTCGGCCCACGCAAAGGGACCGAATGACAAGGATTCGATAGTTTTAGGCCAACAACAAAAAGTTTCGGACGATTCGAACGTTGAGCAAGACCTGGGTACTGAGAGCGGGCGTTCGTCTCAGTATCCGATGGCGACCGACCAGGAGTTGCATGTCAGGGATAAGCGTAAGGCCTTTAGTTTTTTCAAGCCAACGCCGCCAGAGCTGCCAACGCCGCCAAAGCGGTCAAAGCTGCCAACGCCGCCAAAGCGGTCAAAGCTGCCAACGCTGCCAACGCTGCCAACGCTGCCAACGCTGCCAACGCTGCCAACGCCGCCAACGCCGCCAAAGCTGTCAAAGCTGCCAAAGCCGTCAACGCTGCCAACGCCTCTCAAACCAGCGGGTGAACCAAAAAATGGAGCGAACGTGAACTGGTCAAGTAATCTTGGACACCATTTAAGGTTTACGCCGCCAGTCTCTCCCTGACGACCGGCGACCGGTAGTCGTTGTAACTGTGAGGCCTGGTGATGTTGTAGCGCGAAACATATCGCTGCACATCCGCCCGGGCCTCATGCTTTGAGGTGTAGCCCGTTTCGGGCACCCATTCTGATTTCAAACTTCCAAAGAAACGCTCCATCGGAGCGTTATCCCAACATTCGCCTTTACGGCTCATGCTTTGCCGCAGGCCATGCTCCAGCAGCTCATTCCTGAACTTGTGACTGGTGTATGACAGCCTTGATCTGAGTGAAACAGCACCTTTTTAGGGCGACCTCTAAGCTCAACTGCCATCCGCAAAGCCTCGCAGGTCAGCGTGGCATCGGAAATCATCGAAAACGACCAGCCCACGATCCGACGGGCAAACAAATCCAGAACCGCAGCGAAATACAGCCACCGCTTACCGACCTTGATGTACGTCACGTCGCCACACCAGACCTGATTGACCGCCGTGACATCAAACTTACGCTTGAGCACATGCGGTGCCACCAACGCTTCCACGCCAGGCGATTTGTACTTATGGCGTCGCGCTAACGGCTGGCGATCCCAGCTTCGGGCATCAAGTTGCGGGCCAAATACCGGCCGATACGATGCCCTTTTTCTTGCAGCTCCTTCGCCAAAGTTCTCGCTCCCGCAGAAGCTCGCGATGCCTTGTGATGCCTGACCAGCGCGGCCTTGAGCTTGTCCCGCTCAGGATTTGCTCTGCCTTGGTGCTGACGCCAAGCGTGAAAGCTGCTTCGGTTGACGCCGAACGCCCGGCAACACCTGATCACACCGTACTGCTCGTCCAGCTCATCGATCAGCGTGAATGATCTTTGGCGTCCAACAGCAGGAGAGCACTGGCCTTTTTTAGGATTTCGATGTCCAGGTCTTTCTCCCTGAGCAAAGCTTTGAGCCTCTGAATCTCCCGTTGATCGGCGGTGATAGCCTTGGCACCTACCGGCGTCGAGCCCAAACGCTCTTTGCGCACCTGATCGACCCAGCGGCGCAACGCTGTGGGGCCGATATCCAAACTGGCACACACCTCAGGAACCGGCTGGTCTTCATCAAGCACCATGCTGGCTGCTTTGAGCTTGAACTCACTCGAATAAGATTTACCCATATCCAAACACCTCAGATTTGGGCGCTATCATAGCGCCCGTTTGAAGTGTCCAAAATCATTAGGCCAGTTCAATGTGGCGCCGCAGTCATCCCAAGCGGCGACTGAAATGTCGCGTATGGAGGACATCGATAATCGCTACGCACACGTGAATAAAATGCTGAAGCGGCTGATCCGGAGCGCGGAAGCGGATGGAAAGAGGGCACTCCGACTGGATCAAGTACCCTTCTTTACGGGCGAGCGTGTTGTCTGAGTGACTTAAACTTGAATACCTTCGGAACAATCTACGAATCGCAGCCCCTTGAGCTGAGATGCTTCGCACTGCTGCTTGAACTGCTGGGAAACGAAGATGCGTTGTGAGCTTTCCTCGGCTCTGACGATATGGTGGTTGCCCAGGGCTGCAGGCGGCAGACTTTGAAGGGTGGTGAATGCCATGGGCCCCTCAGGCATGAAGCTGAACATCGGGCCATGCAGGGAATTATTCAGATCAATACAAGGCCGTGTCTGAATAACGTTGAATACGCAGTATCCCTCCAGCTTTTCTTCCTTCAGGTAAACGTCAGCGGGAAAGAGCTGGACGTCCTTTGCAAATTTGCTCAATACGTCGGCCATCGCCGCGCTGGCAAATTCAAGTGTGTCGCTTTGAAGAAGATCGAAAGACGCCAAGCGGAGTTTACTGATCTTTTTGTTATTTCTAAAGGTCGGCTTGGAAGCAAGGGATGATTGCTCTTCTCCACTAATAAATACTAGGTGGTCAGGAGATATCTTCTGGTCATATTTGAACCAGTAAATCTCCGAATAACTTTCACTGATGTCTAATAGGTACATATTATTTCCCGCAGCGGCCTGCCTGAGTGGAGTTTTTATTCAGTCGGGTGCGCCCATTGCGTAACCCGGACCTCTGAGAGCTGACAACCTGCTTCACAGCCTGCGCGTACTGGGCCTTACTCCATTTTCCAGCTTTGCCGGCGATGGAGATTTCATTGAGTTGCGCCCGAACCGCTTTGTTGTAACCCGGGTGTGAGCCTTTGTGAATGGTACGGTATTTATGTTTGCCCTCTTCGGTAGGCAAGTAAATGATGTTGGACGTTTTATGTATGTCGAAGCCAGCCTTTTTTAGTGCAGGGTGATCAGACAACGATTGAGGAATAATGTGGTGTTTCTGGAATCCATCGATTCCAGGCATGTTCTTGTAGTTCCAGTTGAACAAGCCCCATGGATCGACCCAAGTCACAGGGTTTGGCGCGTATTGGTACAGGTTGATGCCACCCTGCAACCCAATCGGATCCGGCGTCGTAAACCGCCCCACATCCGGATTATAAAACCTGAACGTATTGAAATGCAGCCCCGTCTCCCGATCCAGGTACTGCCCCTGAAACCGCAGGTTCTGCTCTTCGATGTAGTAAGGCTCGCGCACCTCTTCCAGCGTGTTGCCCCACACCCGATACGTGGCGTGCCAGACGCTGTGCCCATCCACTTCGGTGAGTTGTTCGGGCAACCCGTTTAGGTCGTTGTGGTAGTAGCGAATCTTCTGCAACGGGCCACTGCCGTCGACCCGGGCAAGGGGGTCGTAGCCATCATCGTCGTAGACATACAGGCTGGTCTGGCTGTGCTTCTGCTCCTGCAATAACCGCAAGCCATCCCACGCGAATCGAGTCTCGCCCAGCGGATACCCATCGCTGCCGTGCACGGTTTTTTCGATGCGACGGCCCAGTGGGTCGTACGTCATCCGCACGACGCTGCCGTCATCGTTGCGCACTTCGATCAAGCGGCTTTCGGCGTCATAGGCAAAGCGTTGCACGCCTCGCCTGGCGCTGCGCTTTTCAATCGTGCGGCCAAAGGCGTCGTAGCGATAACGCTTGTCCTGATAGGTCAGCAGCTTGTTGTGCACCACCAGCCCTGCGCCGGTTTGCGGGCCATCCAACAATTGCTGGCCGAGTTTGCAGGTCAGGTTATCGGCGGGTCGTAGTCGAATTGTTTGTGCGCCACCGTCGGTAGCAGCGAAAGCTGGCTGGCGTGACGGCGGTGGCGTCAGACGTACCTTGTTCGACTTTAAGAGCCTTGGACCTGTCAGCAGCTTGTTATGCGTCAACAGCCCGCTATTCGCATTTTGGCCGTCCGGTAAGTCGGCGGCGGGGGTATCTATTAAATAGATCCCCTTCGGGATTTACCGTCTCGAAGTGGGAGAAATGTGCAGGTCGGCTGAGTAGGCGGGCTATTTTTTATTGGGCTTCAAATAATTCTTGCGCATGGAGTGCGGACTTGTTTACTCGCTCTGAGGCAGTAACGCTATTTATGCGTAAATCGTGGGGCAGGCGCTCATAGTCCATGGGCTCATCCTCCGTTAGTGCCCCACGCAGATGGGCAATTACTCGGAAGATAATGTGATTCATGCGCCAGCAAGTAGATGGTTCAATATTCGCCAATTGCTCCTCAGATGCTGGTTTGCTTACACCGCCAGTCCAGATTTTCGACTCAAACGCGAATTGAATCCTGTCATATCCTGAGGAGGATTTTTTGTAGTCCGGATCACTGAAAAGAATCTTCCATCGAGGGATATCTGAAAAACGCATGCTGCAGAAAATCGGTCGAAACAGACGTTTTGAGGTGTCCACCTCTCCGATAGAGGTCGGTATTTGTGTGTGGAATTTCGCGAAAACCTCAATCAGATGTCCCAGTGCAGGAGGGATGAGCTCAATGTAGCGGGCAATCACAAACCCTGGCTCATCTGAATGGGATGTAGAAAAGATCGCCCGGTTTAGGTGCCTTGAGGGTTTTCATGCAGCGGCCTCTTTATAGGTACAGGATTTGATTTTGCTCGGTTTGACGCCTAGCGCTTTGGCCGCGGCCCTGTAGTTTCTATAGTGACTTTTGCCCCGTGTACCAGTTCGGCTTTACATCGCTGATGTTGAATTACTCCACAACACCAGCGGTTCGCCCCATTCTATTCTTTTGGGCCATTTTGGCTGTGTTCGCAGGAGCCGGAAATGACTCTTTGTTTTAGCCATGATTGCAAGTCTTTTCGGATTGAGATTTTTGTTTTTCTCTGAAGTAGACCTGCGTGCCTAAGTGTGATGTTAATTGTTGAAGAAAAAGTTATTTTCTAAAACAATATCTCAAATGTTATTTTCCCTAGTCGATTCTTGACGTGATAGCCGTTTTCATTTATTTCTGCAGTTTTAAAAAAGTCTTGTCGATCAATAAAGCTGGGAAGCTCGTGCATCCAGGTTTTTTCCTTTTGATTGCTGTCTTCTTTACAATACCAACCTTCACCGACTGCAGAATTAAAAATCCTGTAGACGCTAAATTTGCGTTTTTTGTCTTTGCTGGATTTTGATAGTTTTTTAATTTGTGTCTCTAGCTCAAAATGACTTTGCAATACTGCGTCAGCCGTCGAATTAATAATATTTACAGTTGTAGAATTTTTTTCTCTTTTAGTTGCAATCGCAATTAATGCTTGGCGTAGCTCCTCCAGTAACTGTTTGTCCTGATTGACCCTGTTCATGGAGAGGAAATTATCAAAGTCGAAGTTTTCTATGAAAATGTTTGTGACACCTAGCACGTTATCAAATAAATCTTCGTCACCGCGCGGGCCTAAGGAAACAACAATTTTACTACTCCCATTTATTTCGATTTTGGGCAATAGCTCCATGAATATCTGAGTAATATGATGGCTTAGTTGACGTACGCGAATGCCATCACGCTTTGCGGATATATCACTTTCTTGCAAGGTCAGAAGATTAAGATTCATTGCAATGTTCGCTATAAAAAATTAAAGATTATCAGGTGTGCCATACAATTTAAGATAGCCATCTCTTGTGTCAACCTGCGGCAGTGGTTTTTTGTGAATGGGTGAAGGCATGTTGCCGTTGTTTCTTGCCGCGTGCTTGTCAGTGATTTTTTGCTCCGTCGTTTTTGCTTGAATCCGTGTTTTGTTCTTCTCGACAATCACTGCCTTGTAACGCCCAGGTTGGGGTATGTTTAGAACATTGACCTGTTGGTTGGCACGAGGTGATGTACCGTTCTTATTTAGCGGACGCCCGCTGATTCCCGGCTTCATCATCCGCCCTGTTCTTGTATCAACAATAACGTAGACGTGATTAGGGTTTTTGCTCGCATGACTGTTGCCGTGGACCTTTCCACTGCCTCCACATGTCAGCCCTGACGGATCGATCCATCCGAAGGGGTTGTCGGCATAGAGGTAGTTATTGATGCCCCCTGCCAACCCAATCGGATCCGGCGTCGTAAACCGCCCCACATCCGGATCATAAAACCTGAACGTATTGAAATGCAGCCCCGTCTCCCGATCCAGGTACTGCCCCTGAAACCGCAGGTTCTGCTCTTCGATGTAGTAAGGCTCGCGCACCTCTTCCAGCGTGTTGCCCCACACCCGATACGTGGCGTGCCAGACGCTGTGCCCATCCACTTCGGTGAGTTGTTCGGGCAACCCGTTTAGGTCGTTGTGGTAGTAGCGAATCTTCTGCAACGGGCCACTGCCGTCGACCCGGGCAAGGGGGTCGTAGCCATCATCGTCGTAGACATACAGGCTGGTCTGGCTGTGCTTCTGCTCCTGCAATAACCGCAAGCCATCCCACGCGAATCGAGTCTCGCCCAGCGGATACCCATCGCTGCCGTGCACGGTTTTTTCGATGCGACGGCCCAGTGGGTCGTACGTCATCCGCACGACGCTGCCGTCATCGTTGCGCACTTCGATCAAGCGGCTTTCGGCGTCATAGGCAAAGCG
Source organism: Pseudomonas sp. SDO524_S393 (assembly GCF_054071875.1). NCBI lineage: Bacteria > Pseudomonadati > Pseudomonadota > Gammaproteobacteria > Pseudomonadales > Pseudomonadaceae > Pseudomonas > Pseudomonas sp. SDO524_S393. Next base: position 86,040 of record NZ_JBSVVZ010000005.1, read on the forward strand.
TTGCACGCCTCGCCTGGCGCTGCGCTTTTCAATCGTGCGGCCAAAGGCGTCGTAGCGATAACGCTTGTCCTGATAGGTCAGCAGCTTGTTGTGCACCACCAGCCCTGCGCCGGTTTGCGGGCCATCCAACAGATTGGCGGCCGCGTCGTAGGCGAAGGTTTCGCGTTGACCGTGCAGGTTGTCCTGGCTGGCGATGATGCGGCCGGTGGCGTCGTAGTGCAGCAGTTGGCGGTGTTGCCCGGTGGGTTGCTGGTCGAGTTTGCCGATCAGGTTATCGGCGGGGTCATAGTCGAATTGTTTTTGCGCCGCCGCCGGCAGCAGCGAAGGCTGGCTGGCGTGACGACGGTGGCGGGCGCGCAGGCGGCCGCTGCGGTCGTATTCGCTGCGGGTGCTGAGCTGGCCCTGGGTACGCAGGACTTCGCGATGCAGGCGGTCGCGTTCGAAGTCGCTGATTACCTGGCCGTCGAGGTTGATCTGGTGCAAGTGGCCGCTGCCGTAATACAAGCGATTGAGCCAGCGGCCATCCGGCAGTTGAGTCTGGATCAGGTTGCCCAGTTCGTCGTAATGGTGTTCCAGACCACCCGCCGCACTCTGTTCGGCGCGTAGCTGGCCGATGGCGTCATAGGCGAAACCCAGGGCTTGGGCATTGCCCTGCACGTCGGTGAAGGTGACGGCAGTCAGTTGGTCCACTTCATCATAGGTGTATTCGGTGCGGCCATCGTCGGTGGTCTTGGCGATCAGCCGGCCCACTGCGTCGCGTTCCAGCCGATGGACGATAGGGGCGGGCGGCGCCTCCGGCACCAGCGACAGGCCTGTGCCGTACGGCGCCGGAACAGCGGTGACTTCGGTGATGTTATCCAGCGCATCGTAGCGGTAACGCTTGGCGCTGCCGTCCAGGTCCTGCTGTTCGACCAGGCGATCGCCGGCATCCCACGCAAAGCGATAGCGCTCGCCGTTTTCGTTGATCAGGGCCTGCAGCCGCCCGTAACTGTCGTAACCGAACTGCACCTGCCGGCCATGGGCGTCGGTGCGTTGGCTGACCAGGCCGCGGCGGTTGTGCTGGTAAAGCGTGGTGTGCCCGACGGGGTCGGTGTAGGCGACCAGTTGGCCGCCGGTATTGCGTTGGTAGTGCTCGGTGCGCCCGTCCGGAAGCTGGGTGCCCAGCAAGCGACCCTGGGCGTCGTAGCTGAACTGCGTGCGCTCGCCAAGGGCATCGATGATGACCTGCAAGTAGCCTCGCTCGTTGTAGCCGAAGCGGGTGGGGTAACCCGAGCAATCGATGTGCTCGGCCAGTTGCCCGAACGGGTTCCAGCGCAGCTTTTTGCTTTTTCCGGTGGCGTCGATGATCTCCACGACCTGGCCGTGGTCGTCGTAGCGATAGCGCGTGATGTAGCCCAGCGGATCGGTCTCGGCAATGCAGTTGCCGCGCGAATCGTAGCGATACTGCCAGCTGTTGCCGGCGGCATCGGCTTCCACCAGCGGCAAGGCCCAATGCTCCAGCCACTGGGTCGAATCGCTGCGGCCCAACGGGTCGGTCTCGCCGATCAGGTTGCCGGCCTCATCGTAGCTGTATTCATAGCGCCCACCCTGGGGGTCGGTGGCGCTGAGCAACTGGCGCTCGTCGTTCCACTCAAAGCGCCAGGTCTGGCCGAGGGTGTCGCTGTACTGCGTGATCTGATGCTGAGTGTTCCACTGCCGCGTGCTGACACGCTGCAAACCATCGGTGATGCGCGTAAGGCCGGCTTGCAGGTCATAGTCGAACTGATAGGCGTCGCCGTCATCGGTCCAGTGCCGGACCACACGCCATTCCACACCTTCAACCAGCGCCCACTCATAAAAACAACGCAATCCACTGGGCAGTTGATGCTCCACCATCCGGCGCCCACTGTCGTAAGCGAAGCGGCGCTGCACCTGGTCGGTCGCATCGCGTACTTCAGTCAAGCTCCCCGCTGCGTCCAAGCCATAGCTCACCAGCACTTCGCGACGCTGGTCGGGATACAGGCGTTCAATGCGTGCCAGTCGGCCCTGATCGCGGATCAACTCCACCTGCACCTGATCAAACGTGTCGCGCAGCCGCACCAGGCGTCCGCCGTCGTCGTAGTCGACATGGATCCGGTTGTCGTTGCGGTCGCCCAACTGGCTCAGGCGCAGCCGCGACGGGTTGGCCGTGGGTTCGAACAAACGGTACAGGCCATCGTCGCTTTCGATCAGCAACTGCCCATTGAGGTGGCGCCGTACCGCCAGCCCTTCACCGGCGCTGAACACGGCGCCGCCCAAGGCAATCCAGCCCATATCGATGGCGCGGCCCTGTTCGTCGGTATAGATCAGCGTCTCACCGCCTTCAGGATGGGGTCGGATTTCCACGCACACTTCATAGGGCACGCTCCAGCCGGCGCCGAACAGCTCGCCCGGGCGTTCATCGCGACTGTTGTAGAAGCGTTGCCAGTCGATCGGCAGGATGCCGGGCAGCACGAAATCCAGCTCTTCGACATCACCCAGCACCTTGGCGCCTGTGGCGGCGTGCACCGGGTTCGACGAGCCGAGCGCCGCGTTGGCCAGCGCGCCCATGGCACTGCTGACGGCCATTGAGGTCGCCCCGCCGATCAGCATGCACGGCAGCTTGCTGAAGAACTTGCCCTTGCCGCCCTTGAGCATCAGCAGCGCCGTGACCGCCAGGCCGACGCCCGGGGTCTTGCCGCTGCGAATTTCGCGCACCACCACCGAGCCGCCGCCGATGGTCACGTTGGAAGAGATCAGCCCCGACGACACCACCGTCGCATCGCAGGTGCTGCGGTCACCACTGCGCACCGCCGGCTGGCCGTTGATCGTGACCTTGTCCGAACCCTCGGCCAGAAACTGCGGCGGCATCGGTGGATGCTTCATGCACGTGACCATGTCCAGCGGCTTGGGCACAGCGCCAGGCGCAGGCGTGGCGACGGTCGGGCGCCACATCTGCGAGAAGAAGCTCTCGGCCATGTCCAGGTAGCTGGGTTCCGGCGCGGGCTCTTCCAACTCAGTGCCCGCTGGCGCGACGTGGGAACTGATCGCGCCGGCGGCGCGGGCCGCCGGAATGTTGTTGGTGAGGGTGTCAGTGGAGCCGGTCAGAATGTTCGCCTGCACCGTGGGCGGAAACAGCGCGTTGCTGAAGCTGTCGCATAAATTCGTCAGGCCCTTGTCCGCCCCCGTCTTGCTCATGGCCAGGCCGACAATCGTGCCTACCACGGCGCCCAACAGGAAGCAGCCAAGCCCGCCGGTGGCGACAGTGATCCCGGTGGCGGCCACCACCGCAGCCGTCGCCACGGCGGTGATCGCGATGTTGGCCGCCACCTCCAGCACACCGCCGAGGATGTCGGCCATCATCGAGGTGTGGGAAAGTGCGTCGCCCATCCGGGCTGCCCAGAGCGCGTCAGACATGCAGGCGGCTCATCAGGAGATAGCGTCGAACGACAGCGAGTTTTTGATCAAGGCCCAGTGCGCAGCCTCGGCATCCCCGAGTTTTTCCGCCTTCACATAACTCAGCGCAAGCATCTTGCGCGTACCCGGTATCACCAGTGCCAACTGATACTGGAACACCTTGTCATTGCCCTTGTTGAACTGGCTGCGCAGCTCGATGCCCTCGATCTCCTGGGCCGTGCCCAGGCGCACGCTGACGCTGGGTTGGCAACGCAGGTCCTGCACCTGTTTTTCCAGGCGTTCGAGCTGGTCCTTGAAATTGCTGTGCAGGGTTTCGCCGTCGGCCAGCAGGCTGCGGCTGATGATCAATGAAGTGCCCAGTTCGGGGAACTTGAGGATATTGATCGTCGCGTCCTGCAACTCGGTCGCCGGCAGTTGAAACTGGAATTCGTTGATGCGGTACGTCATGGAAAACAGGTCTCGTCAGGATGGGCTCTTGGGCGGCGGGAACATGGCTTTGACGCTGGAGTCGATGCTGGCCTTGACCCCCTGGCCCTCGGGCGAGGCGCCGGCACCGCCGCCGTTGTTCAAGTGCAGCACGCCGCCGGTATTGAATTCGGCATCGCCACTGGCATAGAAACTGATCTGCACCCCGGTCAGGTTGATCTGGCCACTGGCGTTGAGCTCCAGCACGCTTTCGCCGCAGACCAGGCGCAGATTTTCGCCCACTTCGATCACGTAGCTTTTGCTGATGCTGTCGGTCTTTTTGTCACCCACCACCAGGATGTCGTAATCCTTCACCGCCCGCAGGCGCGTCGAGCCGATGGTCACGGTTTCGTCGCGGCCTACGCTCTTGGTGCGGTCATGCCCCACCGCATGGGTCTCATCCACCTCGACCACGATGTCCTGGTTGCGCTCGGCGTGGATATACAACTGCTCCAGGCCCTTCTTGTCTTCCATGCGGATTTCATTGAAGTTGGCCGGCGTGCCGCCTTTGCTCGAACGGCTTTTCATGCCGCTCTGGGTGGCGTTTTCCGGCAGATCGTAAGGCACGGTCTGCTCGGCGTTGTACACCCGGCCCGTGATGATCGGCCGATCGGGGTCGCCTTCAAGGAAGCTCACGATCACTTCCTGGCCGATCCGTGGAATCTGCATCGAGCCCCAGTTCTTGCCGGCCCAGGACTGCGACACACGAATCCAGCACGAGCTGTTTTCGTTGGATTGGTCATGACGGTCCCAGTAGAAGTGCACTTTCACGCGGCCATACTGGTCGGTCCAGATTTCCTCGCCTTTGGGGCCGACCACCAACGCGGTCTGCGGGCCTTTGACGATGGGTCGGTGGGTACTCGCCAGCGGGCGGAAGCTTTGCTGGGCGTCGATGCACGTCAGGCTGCTTTCGAACTGCGCGCCGCCTGCGCCGCTGCCGCTTTCCAGGCTTTCCTGAACGATGTAGTAGCGACAGCCCACGATCAGGTATTCGCGGTTCTGGTCCTGGCGGCTGAAGCCGGTCAGGCTGAACAAATGCCCCGAGCCCAGACCGCGTGCATTGCCGGCGAACTCGATCTGTTCATGCAGGGTTTGCAGCGCTTCGATGCGGGTGCGCGCGTAGTGTTCGCCGTCCTCGCTTTGCACGTAGGTACCGGGATAGTCGTACAGCGGATAGTCGCCGGCGGTGTGCGGGCGCGGCATGGCCGAACGCACGTCGATGCTGGCGCTGGGGCGCTGGAAGTCGTAGTCGTTGAGCTCCAGCGAACCCGGTTGTACTTCCTGCGCCAGGTGCCAGTTGTGCATGTGGTCGCGTTCGCGCTGCTGCTCGTCCTTGGGGTAGTACGGAATCGACGCATAGCCCGGCACCGTGGTGTGGGCGCCGTAGGCATCGGCCAGCACCAGCACATGGCGGTCCTGTTCGTGGCGGAAGAAATAGTAGATGCCTTCCTGTTCCATCAGGCGGCTGACGAAATCGAAACTGGTCTCGCGGTACTGCACGCAGTATTCCCACTCGCGGTACGGGCGGCTCAGCGCGTCTTCGAAGTCGGAAAAGCCCAGGTCGCGGAACACCTGCTTGATGATCTGCGGAATGCTCAGGTTCTGGAAAATCCGGCAGTCCGACGTGCGACTGAGCAGCCACAGCCACGGGCGCAGGGTCACCTGGTAACTGGCGAACTGGCCCTGGTCGATGTTCTGGCTGCACCGCGCGACGATGCCGTGGAAGTGCCGCTCACCGCCGTCCGCCAGTTGCAGGCCCACGCTCATGGGCTTGCCGAGCAACTGGTTGAGGTCGATGTTGGCGTCCAGGGACGTCAGTTGCAGCTCGTAATTGAACAGCCGCCCCAGCTCTTCACCGCCGCCCATTTCATTGAGCAGCAGCACATCCGGCCCGAGGGGGCTGGTGATCTTGGCCAGTCGTGAGGCTTGGTTGAATAGCATCGGTTGTCCCGTAAATACCGTTGTCACTGACGGAACCGGCTCGAATGTGGGAGCTGGCTTGCCTGCGATAGCGGCGTATCAGTCAACATCAATGTTGAATGTCAGACCGCTATCGCAGGCAAGCCAGTTCCCACACTGACCGCATTCCAACAATAGTTATTCGGCGTCGCTGAAGGCGTAGTGCAATTCGTTATCCCGACTGCTGATCCGCACCCCCGCCAACGCCTTGCCCTCCAGCATGCGCGTGAGGAATTCACGGCTCATGTCCGGTAGCAGGCTGTTGGTGAGGATCGTGTCGATCATGCGCCCGCCGCTTTCGGTCTCGGTGCAGCGCGAAACGATCAGGTCGACCACCGCGTCGTCGTAATCGAAGGCCACCTTGTGGGTGTTCTCCACGCGCTTCTTGATGCGGTTGAGCTGCAAGCGGGTGATCGCCTTGAGCATCTCGTCGCTCAGCGGGTAGTACGGAATGGTCACCAGGCGGCCGAGCAACGCTGGCGGGAAGATTTCCAGCAGCGGCTGGCGCAGGGCCTTGGCGATCTCTTCCGGCTCGGGAATGTTCGCCGGATCTTTGCAGACGTGGGAAATCAGCTCGGTGCCGGCATTGGTGGTCAGCAGGATCAGGGTGTTCTTGAAGTCGATCACCCGGCCTTCGCCGTCTTCCATCACGCCCTTGTCGAAGACCTGGAAGAAGATCTCATGCACATCCGGGTGGGCTTTTTCCACTTCGTCCAGCAGCACCACGCTGTAGGGTTTGCGCCGTACCGCTTCGGTCAGCACACCGCCTTCGCCGTAGCCGATATAACCCGGTGGCGCGCCCTTGAGGGTCGACACGGTGTGGGCTTCCTGGAACTCGCTCATGTTGATGGTGATCACGTTCTGCTCACCGCCGTACATGGCTTCGGCCAAGGCCAGGGCGGTTTCGGTCTTGCCCACGCCCGAGGTGCCAGCGAGCATGAACACACCAATCGGCTTGCTCGGGTTGTCGAGGCCGGCGCGGGAAGTCTGGATGCGCTTGGCGATCATCTCCAGGGCATGGTCCTGGCCGATGATGCGTTTCTTCAGGTGCTTATCGAGGTTGAGCACCGTCTCCAGCTCGTTGCGCGCCATGCGGCCCACCGGAATGCCTGTCCAGTCGGCGACCACCGAGGCCACGGCCTGGTAATCCACGGTTGGCAGGATCAGCGGTGCTTCGCCTTGCAGGGCGCTGAGGCGCTGTTGCAGATCGACCAATTGCGCGCGCAGCTCGTCGTTCTCGTTGTTACCGGCAGCACTGTCCACCACGCCCGCTTTTTCGCGCAGGGTTGCCCGCGTGGCGAGCAGCTCGTCCACCAGGGCCTTCTCTTCGGCCCAACGGCTTTCCAGGGTCGCCAGGCGCTCGCGCTCAGTGCTCAACAACGCCTCAGTGTTGGTCTGACGCGCACCAATCGCAATGCCAATGGCATGCTCGCGGGCGATGATCTGCAATTCGGTTTCCAGGGCCTCGATGCGGCGACGGCTGTCGTCCACTTCCGCCGGCACTGCGTGCAGGCTGATGGCGACGCGGGCGCAGGCCGTGTCCAGCAAACTCACGGATTTGTCCGGCAACTGGCGCGCAGGGATGTAGCGGTGGGATAGCTTCACCGAGGCTTCCAGCGCTTCGTCGAGGATCTGCACCTGGTGATGCTGTTCCATGGTCGACGCCACGCCACGCATCATCAGCAATGCCTTGTCTTCCGACGGTTCGGCCACCTGCACCACCTGGAAGCGACGGGTCAGGGCCGGGTCTTTCTCGATGTGCTTCTTGTACTCGGCCCAGGTGGTGGCGGCGACGGTGCGCAAGGTGCCGCGCGCCAGGGCCGGCTTGAGCAGGTTGGCCGCGTCACCGGTGCCCGCTGCACCACCGGCACCCACCAGGGTGTGGGCTTCGTCGATAAACAGAATGATCGGCTTGGGCGAGGCCTGCACGTCTTCGATAACCTGGCGCAGGCGCTGTTCGAACTCGCCTTTCATGCTGGCGCCGGCTTGCAGCAGGCCTACGTCGAGGCTGCGCAATTCCACGTCTTTCAGGGCTGGCGGCACGTCGCCGGCGACGATGCGCAGCGCGAAGCCTTCGACCACGGCAGTCTTGCCCACGCCAGCTTCGCCGGTGAGGATCGGGTTGTTCTGGCGGCGACGCATGAGGATATCCACCAGTTGGCGAATCTCTTCATCACGGCCCACGATCGGGTCGAGCTTGCCGGTGCGCGCCTGTTCGGTCAGGTCTACGGTAAAGCGCTTGAGGGCTTCCTGTTTGCCCATCGCACTCGGGGCCATGGCCCCGCTGGCTTCGCCCGGCACGGCGCCGGCATTGAAACCGTCGCTGGCGCTCAAGGCGTTTTCCGGCGAATCACCGACGTATTCATCAAAGCGTTCGCTCAGGGCTTCGGCCTTGATCTTGTCGAACTCCGACGACAGGCCCAGCAGTGCGTGGCGCAGGCTTGGTGTCTTCAAGATTCCGAGCACCAGGTAACCCGTGCGCACCTGGCTTTCACCGAACATCAGGCTGCCGTAGACCCAGCCACGTTCGACCGCTTCCTCCACGTAGGATGACAGGTCGGTGATCGACGTCGAGCCGCGCGGCAGGCGGTCCAGGGCTTCGGTCAGGTCGCGGGCCAGGCGCGCCGGCTCCACGTTGAACTGACGAATGATGCGATGCAGGTCCGAGTCCTGCAGTTGCAGCAACTGATGAAACCAATGGGCCAGTTCCACGTACGGGTTGCCCCGCAGTTTGCAGAACACGGTGGCGGCTTCGATGGCCTTGTAGGCCACGCTGTTGAGTTTGCCGAACAGTGCGGCGCGACTGATTTCACCCATGCTCTGGATTCCTTGAGGTGGTGGCCTGATCGGCGTAATGCCGGGCCAGGATTAGGTCGTTGGCGTCTCGCTCGGGCTGGCCGAGCCAGGTGTTGAAGCCCAGGCGGAACTGGCCGTTGAGTTGCAGCGCCGGGACTTCGGGTTGTTGCAGGACCAGGTTCAGGTCCCAGTCCAGTTCATGGCCCAGGTATTCGGCCACCCACGCCACCAGCTCGTTGAACGGCTGCTGGCCGGGCAGCAGGCCCATGTAGTCATCGAGCTTGAGCGGGCCGAGGCGGATACGGAATTTATGCTGGCGGTCCCACACGAAGCTGCCCAGGCAAAAGTCCACACCCAGACGGTTGGCGCTCACGCTGACACGGCTGCGCTCGGGCAACTCCAGCCATTGGCCGACGTATTCTTCGATCTGCACCGGCAGGCCGAAATACTCGCTGAGGATCGCCTTCAAACCGTCCGGGTAGCGGGTTTGCGCCGCCAGGTGGCCGCTGTAATGCAGCTTCGCCGTGTCGGGAATCAGCCCTTGGTTGAGCAGGCTCGGCATGCCCCGGCCACTCAACGCCGCGAGGCGCGCCGACCAATAGTCGTCATCCGGGCGGTCGTGGCTGATGGTCGGGCGCGCTTCGGCCCAGGCCCGGTAAAACAGGCTCAGCAGGCGATGGTGGAACACGTCCAGAAACTGTTTGCTGGTGCTGTCGGCGTTGTTGCGCTGGCGCTCGCGCACGTACTCGGTGATATGCAGCGGCAGAGGGCCGTTGGGGCCACCGAGGCCGAAAAAGAACTGTTCCAGGCGCGCGGGTTTGCCGTCGCCGCCGGGATCGACCGCCGCCAGGGTGGCGGGGGCGAAGGTGCAATCGGCTTGCTGCCCAAGTCGCAGCGGGTCATCCGCCAGACGCAGGGAATGGCCCAGGCGCGGCAAATTCGGCGATTCGCACTCGATACGCCGCAGCGCCTGGAAGAAATCGTATTCCCAGGGCTCCTGATGCATCGCATCCAGTGTGTTCACAGGGTCGGACGACGCCCGGGCTTGGCTTTCCATCGCATGATCTCGCCGCGTTCGGTGGTACGGATCACCGTCTCGGTAAAACTGTTGATCGACACGTAGCGTGCCAGGAAGCGCTCCAGTATCGCACCGAGCAGGAACACGCCGGTGCCGCGAAACGCGTTTTCATCGAATTCCAGGGTGATCTCCAGGCCGCGACCAAACACGATCGGGCCAGGCATCGGCAGGCGCCGGGTCACCGCTTTGCTGCTGACTTCGCGCAGGCCCTCGATCTGCAGTTGCAGGGCCGCGTCATTGCTGTCGCCATACAGGCGCAGCAGTTCGCGCAAGGCGCCGGCGCCCTGGCCCTGTTCGCTCAGGGACAGGTAATTGAGCGAGAGCTGGCTGATCAGGCGCCAGGCCTTGGCGTCGTGGGCATGGCTGGCGCGCGGGCGACTGGGGCCGGCCACGCAACGTACCGCCAGCACCGGTGCGCTGTCGGCCAGGGTGAAGTCGGTCTTGCCGTTGCCCACGCTCATGAACAGCGGCAGGTCGCGGTTGGTGCACAGCGCCGTCACGCCGAGCTGGCGCAGGTCGTGGCGGTAGGGCGCTTGCTGGCTGTCGACCAGGCTGACAAAGGTTTCGCTGCCCACGTAAGTGGAGCGCGGGCCGTTGCGGCGCTGGTCGCTGGACAACACCCGTGGCTCGCGTCGTACGGTGTAATACGCCTGGTCGCGGCCATACCGCGAGGGATCGCGCACCGCGTAGAACGGCAGGAATGGCTGTTCGGGGCCGGTGCCATGTCCGGTTAAACCGTTCAGGGAGTGAATTTCGAAATCCATCGGTCGCGTGCGGTCGGCGATCACATGGTGCTCGTTGACCCGGTCGGACAAGTGGATGCGGTCCACCCGTTTGGGAAACAGGTTGATCGCCGGCGTGCAGAACGGCAGGAACTGCGCTGCGCCGACGCTGCCTTCCAGGCTCTGCTCGTGACGGTCGAACAACACGATCAGCTCCAGCTCCTGACCGTCGCAGCGCTTGACCGCACGGCTCAGCTCGGCGAACTCCACGAACAGGAAGCGATGGGGCAGGGCAAAGTATTCCTGCAACAGCCGATAGCCCTGGAAGGCGCGTGCGACGACCGGCATGGCCGCGTCGGCATCGTCGAAACCCCGGGAGCGCAGGGCGTCCGGCGGCAGGCGTTCCACCCAGTCACCGCCGGGTTTGCGTGCGAACACCGCGCAGGCGTTGCCCAGCAGTTGCTCGTAGAGGCGGAATGGCTGCTCATCGGCGCCACTGAGGTACAGCGGCAGGTTGTCCAGGGCCAGGCTGTTGAACGGCAATTCGGCGCCGGTACGCAGGGTCAGGCGCAAGCCGGCCTTGGCCTTCGGTTCGCTGGCGGCCAGGCGGCCCAGCACGGCGGCGGGGTTGCCGAAGTACTCGGCGTTGCTGACTTGCAGCGGCCACAGCGTCACCGGGTGCGCGGTGCGGTACTCGCAGCAGGTCTGGGTTTCGCGGCCCAGGGCAGCCCGCAATACGCTGTCGCGTGGTAATGGGAAACCGTCGGCGAGGGAGCCTTCATCCGGGTCGGTCTGCAATTGCACCACGGTCATCGACGGCGTCGGTGCCAGATAGTGCGGATAGGCGATTTCCAGCAAGTTGTGGGTAAAGGTCGGGTACTCGGCGTCGAGTTTGAGCTGCACGCGGGCGGTGAGGTAGGCAAAGCCTTCGAGCAAACGTTCGACATACGGGTCGGCGCAGTCCATGCCGGACAGGGTCAGCCGACTGGCGATCTTCGGGTATTCCTTGGCGAACTCGGCGGCGCTTTCGCGCACGTGGTGCAGTTCCTGGTTGTACAGCTCCAGCAGGCGCGGATTCATGGGCGTCTCCGCTGGTCGGCGTTCACCACGCGCACATGGCCGGACTCCAGGTCCAGGTCGGTTTGCAGCAGCAGGCGCAACGGCACCGGCTGTGCCCACAGGTCGCCTTCGATCTCGAAACTCAGGGCGTTGTGGTTCATTTCGTCATGGCCGACACGGGCTTTCACGCGCAGTGTGTGGCGCAAGATCCGTGGCTCGAAGGTGGCGATGGCCTGGTAGATCAAGGCTTCCAGCGCCTTGATGTCCACGCTGGAGACGCTGTTGCCCGCCAGTGCCGGCAGGCCGTAATTGACCACCGACGTTCCCGCCGGGGTATGCAGCGTGGCATCGGCGCCGAGCAACGAGGTGGTGTTGAGCAGCCACGCCAGGTCGCGCAGCACCGAGGCTTTCAATTGGGTCAGGGACAGCACACGTTTGTCGGCGCTTTCCTTGGGGTTGGTCGGATCGTCGTCGGTCAGCCGGTCCAGCAGGGACGGTTGAAGACGGTCGCGGGAAGCGATTTCAGTGATCACCAAAGCAGCTCCACGGACGGGTTGCGAGAGGGACAAAAACACGGTGGCCGTGGCGCGCGGCCACGGCCACCCGAGCTATCAGCGCTTGGTGTTGGAACGGATGTTCCAGCCAAACTTGATCGCGCCGCCGTCTTTGGTGCCGTCGGCTTTCTGCGGCTGGTAGTCGACCATCACCTGGGCGAAGTTCAGGGTGACGTTCTCGGTCAGGCGGTCATCGGTGCCCGAACCGCCGGTGCTCAGCGAGGTGACCAGCACTTCTTCCAGGTTGATCACCATGTACTCGACCTGGCTTTCACCGCCGGCCTTGCGCACGGTCAGCTTGACCTTGTCGATGTGCTTGCCGCTGGCACAGTGCATCATCAGGTTCGGCGAGGCCTTGTCGACGTACTTGGTCAGCGACAGGTCCTGGATATTCACCTTGCCCGCGCCGCCGCCGCCACCGACGTGCATGTTGCCGGACTGGGCCATGCCCCAGCTCCAGTTCAGCACGTCGATCTCGTCCTTGTGGACCTTGTCCATGGACTCGCCTTTGATGTCGCCGATCTTGATGAAGATATCAACAGCCATGTTTTCTCCCTGTGTGGCCCGTGCCACGATATTTGTCTTGTGTGGAAGTCGCTTTGTGTGGGAGCGGGCTTGCTCGCGAAAGCGGTGGATCAGCTAGTGATATTTCGACTGACCCATCGTATTCGCGAGCAAGCCCGCTCCCACAAAAGCCCGGCTCCCACAGAAGAGCCGGTTCAACAGCTACTTACGCAGATTTCGCCGAAGGCAACTTCGATACCAGGCGCAACGACACGGTCAGCCCTTCGAGCTGGTAGTGCGGGCGCAGGTAGAACTTGGAGTTGTAGTAACCCGGGTTGCCTTCGACTTCTTCCACGATCACCTCGGCGGCCGCGAGCGGGTGCTGGGCCTTGGTGGTTTCGGTGGAGTGCGCCGGGTCGCCGTCGACGTAGTTGAGGATCCAGTCCTGCAACCAGCGCTGCATCTCGTCCTTCTCTTTGAAGGAACCGATCTTGTCGCGCACGATGCACTTCAAGTAATGGGCGAAACGGCAAGTGGCGAACAGGTACGGCAGGCGCGCCGCCAGGTTGGCGTTGGCGGTGGCGTCCGGGTCGTCGTATTCGGCCGGTTTCTGCAACGACTGCGCACCGATGAACGCGGCGAAGTCGGTGTTTTTCTTGTGCAGCAGCGGCATGAAACCGTTCTTCGCCAACTCCGCTTCACGGCGGTCGCTGATGGCGATTTCGGTCGGGCACTTCATGTCCACGCCACCGTCATCGGTGGGGAAGGTGTGGGCCGGCAGGTTTTCCACCTCACCGCCGGACTCCACGCCACGGATGCGCGAGCACCAGCCGTAGTGCTTGAACGAACGGTTGATGTTCACCGCCATCGCGTAGGCAGCGTTGGCCCAGGTGTACTTGGAGCTGTCGGCGCCGTCGGTGTTTTCTTCGAAGGCGAAAGCTTCCACCGGGTCGGTCTTGGCGCCATACGGCAGGCGCGCCAGGAAGCGCGGCATGGTCAGGCCGATGTAGCGCGAGTCTTCCGATTCACGCAGCGAGCGCCAGCCGGCGTATTCCGGGGTGGTGAAGATCTTGGTCAGGTCGCGCGGGTTCGACAGTTCCTGCCACGAGCCCATGCCCATCACGGTCGGCGAGGCCGCAGCGATGAACGGGGAGTGCATGGCGGCGCAGACTTTCGACAGCTCGCCCAGCAGCTCCACGTCGGGAGGCGACTGGTCGAAGTAGTAGTCGCCCACCAGGCAGCCGTAAGGTTCGCCACCGAACTGGCCGTATTCTTCTTCGTACATCTTCTTGAAGATCGGGCTCTGGTCCCACGCGGTGCCCTTGAATTTCTTCAGGGTCTTGTGCAGGTCCGGCTTGGAGATGTTGAGCACGCGGATCTTGAGCTGCTCATCGCTCTCGGTGTTGTTGACCAGGTAGTGCAGGCCACGCCAGGCGCTTTCCAGCTGCTGGAAATCCTGGTGGTGGATGATCTGGTTGACCTGGGCGGTCAGCTTGGCGTCGATGGCGGCGATGATCGATTCGATCGACTTGATCGCGTCATTGGACACCAGGTCGGTTTGCGCCAGGGCCTGTTCGGCCAGGGTGCGCACGGCGGTTTCCACGGCTTCGCGGGCACGCTCGGTCTTGGGCTTGAACTCTTGCAGCAGCAGGTTGGCGAACTCGCTGGCTTCTTCGGTGGCACCCAGGATCTGGCTGCCTTCGCGGGCGGTATTGTCGGTCATGATTACTGGTCCCCTGCAGGCTTGGGCGCACTGGCAAGTGCCTGGAGCAGTGCCGGGTCCTTGATCGCCTTCATGATGATTTCTTCAGCGCCGGTCTTGCCGTCCATGTAGGTCAGCAGGTTGGCCAGCTGGGTGCGGGCTTCGAGCAGTTGGTTCAGCGAGTCGACCTTGCGGGCCACGGCGGCCGGGCTGAAGTCGTCCATGCTTTCGAAGGTGATGTCCAGGCTCAGGTTGCCTTCGCCGGTCAGCTCGTTCGGCACGTGGAACGCCACGCGCGGCTGCATGGCCTTGAGGCGCGAGTCGAAGTTGTCGACGTCCACTTCAAGAAACTTGCGGTCGGCCACGGGCGCGAGCGGTTCGGCGGGCTTGCCGGCGAGGTCGGCCATCACGCCCATCACGAAGGGCAGTTGGACCTTTTTCTCGGCGCCGTAAAGCTCGACGTCGTACTCGATCTGCACTCGAGGCGCACGGTTGCGCGCGATGAATTTCTGAGAACTTTGCTTCGCCACGTTGCTGCTCCTGGTCGCTTGAGCGACGGTGTTGTTACTGCACGGTCAGGCGGTTTACTCGCCGTCCGGCCCGCGCAGGTTTTCAAATTGGGACATGCCGTCGGGAATCAGGTTGCGCACGATGGCCGCGAAGTCGGCGTGCACCAGATTCTTCGCCCGGTTCAACAGCACCGGCAGCGGGCTCGAAGGCTCGTGCCGGGTGTAGTACGCAAGGATCTTGTCGAGGCTGCGCAGCACATCGTCGCGACTGGCGATATCGCCAACGGGGCGAGC
This sequence comes from Pseudomonas sp. SDO524_S393, assembly GCF_054071875.1. Classification (NCBI taxonomy): domain Bacteria; kingdom Pseudomonadati; phylum Pseudomonadota; class Gammaproteobacteria; order Pseudomonadales; family Pseudomonadaceae; genus Pseudomonas; species Pseudomonas sp. SDO524_S393. The sequence goes on from NZ_JBSVVZ010000005.1 coordinate 101,096, forward strand.
AACTGCGGGGGCCGCAGCGAAGTCGGCCGAGGGGGCATCGTCGTCACTGACGGCCTCGGGTTCGCTGCTGCTGTCGGTGCCGGGCACCGCTTGATTGAGTAGCTGCAACGCCTGTTTGAGCGGTTGCTTCAGGGCACTGAGGTCCACGCCCTGGGCCGAGCCGACCTGGTCGTTGACCTGCTGTTCGATGGCTTCGCAGGCCGCGCGCGCCGCAATCAGGGCGTCGCGGGTGGCTTGCAGTTGTTCGGGGTCGCTGTCGAGGAACGCTGCGTTGAGTTGCTGGGCGCCGAGTTGTTCGTCGGGGAAGCTCAGCAGGCCGCTGGCGTTGAGCGCAGCACGCAGGCTCACGGGACCGAAGGTGCGCGAACGGGTGAGGATGCTTTCGCGCAGCAGACGAATGGTCGTGTCGCCGGTCAGGCCGGACAGCGCGTTGATGCGCACCGTGGGGTCGTTATCGTCGTCGGCATCCAGGCGCGGGTGCAGGTCGGCCCAGTATTCGCGCAGCAACGCGTCGATCAGCGTGAGGACTTCGGCCAGCCCGGCGACACCCTGGAGGGCGAGGGAACTTTGCAGCAGAAAATGGGTGATGCGCAGGTCTTTGCTGCGCTGCAACAAGTCGAGGCTTTGCTGCTGGATGCTGCGCCATTCCGGTGGTTCAGCGGGCAGGATCGAGTCGCCCATGCTGCGTTCGGGCTGGCCCTTGGCATCACGCTCCAATTGCAGAAATTGCGCGTCATATTCCATGTCTTCACCACACGGCGAAGTCGCGGAAACGGCGGTGAGCAGCAACGGCACATCCACTGAAATCGATCTCCCTATCAGCCCGTTAGATACCGGGCAACTCATGCATTAGTTGCGTAATGAACTTTGCATGTTTTCTTGGTCATATAAGTAAGATGCCACTACTGTGCCATCACTGGTATTCAAGAAGTTGTGCATTTTTGGTGTAGTACTTATCCCTTGTCAAGGTAAGCTATTCGCCCTCTGTGACAGATGTGCGGTGCTTAACAACCTGTACGACTGGTGGGTCTGACGGCGCACCGGGACAGGATTTTTGTCATGGAGGCCAGTTAAGATCAGCGATCATGCTGACATAGGCAGGTTTTGACGGTCGTTCAGGCGACCGGGTGGGGATTTCTCGGGGAGCGGTCTGCCCGGGAATCGACTGCGCGCGAAGTATCAGCAAGGAGGCAAGATGTCGCTGTGTTTGACTATCACTAGTTATCACAAGATTACCCCCGGGCAGTGCCCCGAAAAGTCCATGAATCAGGGCGCGATGGCGATCGGCCGCAGTTCTGATAATGACTGGGTATTGCCTGATCCAGAGCGGTTGGTCTCCTCTCGACATTGCGTTATTCAATACAAAGATGGCCGTTATTATTTAACCGATAACAGCACCAACGGTGTGGAGTTGGTTAATGCCGGTATTCGTTTGCGCAGAGGTAATAGCGAGCCTTTGCAAGATGGCGAGTTGATCCGCATCGGTGACTACGAAATCCAGGCGCGTATCGATTTCAACGTGCAAGCCGTTGAAAGCCAGCCCTTCGCCGGCGAATCACCGAACAGCTTCGAAGCGCTGATGGGCGCCGTGGCGAGCCCACCCACACCCACGCCTGTGCCGGTGATCGCGCCGCAGTTCCAGGGTGCCTCGTCGATGGACACCCTGCCGGATCTGTTCGACTTCCTCAGCCCAACCGCCGTGCCGCCGCCGACCGTGGCGGACCACGTACCGTCCGAACAACACGATTTCCGCCCGCCGACCCCGGTAACAGCGCCTGTGGCGGAAAAACCGACAGTGTCGGGCTCGGTGATTCCCGAAGACTGGGACCTGTTTGGCGACACACCGGCGCCGGTGGCCAGTGCACCGACACCCGTGGCCCCGCCTGCTGCGTCACCGCCGGTGGCGGTCGTCCAGCCGCCTGTGGTGGAGCCCGCGCGCCCGGTGGCCGTTACCGCCGGACAACCTGACCTGCTGCAAGCCTTCCTGCGCGGTGCGGGCCTCGACCAGCTGCGCCTGGACAACGCGCAAGCCGAAGCCCAGATGGAAAACATCGGCCGCAGTTACCGGCTGATGGTCGAAGGCCTGATCGACGTATTGCGTGCCCGCGCCAGCCTCAAGGGCGAGTTCCGCATGCAGCAGACGATGATCCAGCCGGCGGAAAACAACCCCTTGAAGTTCGCGCCGAACGCCGATGAAGCCCTGCTGCTGTTGCTGCGCCATGGCAATCAGGCGTTCATGGCGCCGGACGCGGCGGTACGCGACAGTTTCGACGACCTGCGCGCTCATCAACTGGCAGTGATGGCCGGCGTGGAGGCCGCGATCAAACACCTGCTCAGCCGTTTTGAACCGGGCCAGCTGGAAGAACGCATGGGCAAGCCCGGCGGGCTGTCGAGCATTTTCAACGGTTCGCGGCAGGCCCAGTACTGGCAGCAGTTCACCGAGCTTTACAGCAATATTTCCCGCGAGGCCCAGGACGACTTTCAGGACCTGTTCGGTCGCGAATTCAGCCGGGCCTACGAAGAGCACAGCGCACGACAGCGTCGCTAGCGCACCCCGCAACACCCATGGATCAACGGATAGTTAAATACGTCATTGAGGACGCAGGATGATTTCCAGGTTTTTACTCGCAGTTGCCACCTTTCTACTGCTGACGGCCTGTGCCAAGGATGCCGCCAAGCCCGAAGCCACCGCCGAGGCAGACGCCGACACCGCCGCCGTCGAGCTGCACTTTCACGCCATTGCCGGGCTCAACCCCGCTGCCAACGGCCAGGCCGCGCCAGTGCGGGTGCGCATTTTCGAACTGAAAAATGCCGCCAACTTCAGCCGTTCCGATTACTTCGCACTGGCTGACCGTGCGCAATCGACCCTGGGCCTGGACCTGCTCGACCAGGACGAAGTCATGGTGCAGCCCGGCCAGCAACTGAGCGTCCAGCGCGATCTCGACCCGTCCACCCGCCAGATCGGGCTGTTGGTGGGCTACCGCGAACTGGACCGCGCGCAATGGCGCACGGTGATCAACGTGCCTGCGCGTCAGTACACCGAATACCAGATCAGCCTCGATGTGCGCGCCGTGCGTGCCGACGTCGTGGTTCCCCCATCCAGCCCTGCCCAATAAGAAGTCATCGGAGCCCCCATGTCCTGGAACAATCGCGTGGTCTGGTCGGAAGGCATGTTCATCGGAACGCAGCACTTCCAGCAGCATGACCGTTACCTGGAAAACCTGATCGACGCCCGCAGCCGCCCGTTGTCCGCAGGCGCCTGGGGCTTTTCCGAGCTGCTGATCGACCAGGGCCTGCTGGCCCAGGGCAAGCTGGCGATCGTTTCGGCCCGTGGCCTGTTGCCCGACGGCACGCCGTTCAACATTCCCCAGGATGACTTGGCGCCGAGCCCGCTGAACATCGATGACAACCTGCGCGACGGTCTGGTCTACCTGGCGCTGCCGCTCAAGCGCGCCGGCGCCCGCGACACCGTCGACGATGGCGAAGACCTCGGCGCCGCGCGTTACGTGAGCCAGGTGCGCGAGGTGCGGGACGACAACGCGCCGTTCGAGAACCGCGCGCCGGTGGCCGTGGGCTCTCGCGCCTTGCGCCTGTTGACCGCCCAGGATGGCATCAGCGATTACGCCGCCGTGGGCCTGGTGCGCATCAAGGAAAAACGCGCCGACCGCGCGCTGGTCCTCGATGACACTTACATCCCGCCGGTGCTGGACGTGGCCGCGAGCAAACCGCTGACGGCGTTTCGCAGCGAACTGCTGGGCCTGCTGCATCAGCGCGGCGAAGCCCTGGCCGGTCGTGTGGTGGCGTCGGGCGCGGGCGGCGCCTCGGAGATTGCCGACTTCATGCTGTTGCAACTGGTCAACCGCGCCCAGCCGCTGATCCAGCACTTCAGTCAGTTGAGCCCGTTGCACCCGGAGCGCTTTTTCAGCGAACTGGTCAGCCTGGCCGGCGAGTTCTCGACGTTCTCCACCTCAGGCCGTCGCCCCCAGGAATACCCGCAATACCAGCACGACGACCTGGCCCTGAGCTTCGCTCCGGTGATGGCGGCATTGCGTGAGGCGCTGTCGATGCTGATCGACAGCAAGGCCACGCCAATCCCGATTGTGGAGAAAGCCTACGGCATCCACGTGGCGATGCTGGCCGACAAGACCCTGATCGACAACGCCAGTTTCATTCTCGTGGTACGGGCCGATGTGCCCGGCGAAACCCTGCGCGCGCGGTTCGGCCAGCAGAGCAAGGTCGGCTCGGTGGAACACATCCGCGACCTGGTCAACCTGCAACTGCCGGGCATCGGCCTGCTGCCCCTGCCGGTGGCGCCGCGCCAACTGCCGTACCACGCCGGCTCCACCTATTACGAGCTGGACCGGGGCAGCGAACATTGGCAGCAGCTCAGCAATTCCGGCGGTTTTGCGTTCCATATCGCCGGGCAGTTCCCGGGCTTGAACCTGGCCTTCTGGGCGATCCGAGGATAAACCGCGATGCATCCCAATGATGACGAACGCACCCAGTTCATGCCGCGCCCGGGTGGCCGGGCGCCAGAGCCCGTGCGGGCCGAGCCTGCGCCCTTGTCGATGCCGGCCGCGCCAATGCTCACCGGCAAGAGCCAGGGCCTCAACCCGCTGGAAAGCGCCGCCGGCCCGCTGTTGGCGCTGCTGACGCGCCTGCGCAACACCATCGCCCATCCGGCGCCCGCCAGCCTGCGTGCCCAACTGTTGGCCTACCTGCGCCAGTTCGAAGAACGCGCCGAAGCCGCCGGTATCGCGCGCAACGAAGTGCTGCTGGCCCGCTACGCGCTGTGCACTGCGCTGGATGAAGCCGTACTGAGTACGCCGTGGGGCAGCACCAGTGACTGGGGCAAGCAAAGCTTGCTGATCACCGTGCACAACGAAGCCTGGGGTGGCGAGAAAGTCTTCCAACTGCTCGACCATTGCCTGCAAAGCCCGCGCGAACGCCTGTACCTGCTGGAGCTGTTGTACCTGTGCATGTGCCTGGGGTTCGAAGGCCGCTACCGCGTGATGAATGACGGGCGCAGCCAATTGGAAGCCCTGCGTGAACGTACCGCCGCCGCGATCCGCAGTGCCCGTGGCGAGCACGAGCGCGAGCTGTCGCCGCACTGGCGCGGCGTGACCGTGGCGCGGGACCGCCTGGCGCAGTTCATGCCGCCGTGGATCGCCGTGGCCATCGGCCTGGCGCTGCTGCTGGCGCTGTTGTTCGGCCTGCGCATGAAGCTGGCCTCGGACGCCGAGCCGGTGTTCAAGAACATTCATGCCCTGGGCGAAATCCCGGTGCAGACCATCGACCGCCAGGTGGCGCAGCCGAAGGTGGTCGAACGCCCACGCCTGGCCGGCTTTTTGGTGGAAGACATCAAGGCCGGGCGCGTGGCGGTGGAAGATGCCGTCGACCGCTCCGTGGTGACGATTCGTGGCGACGAGCTGTTCGCGTCCGCCAGCTCCAGCATCGTCGATGACTACCAGCCGCTGATGCTGCGCATCGCCGATGCGATCCGCAAAGTCAAAGGCCAGGTGCGCGTGACCGGGCACAGCGACAACCGCCCGATCGCCACGCTGCGCTTCCCGTCCAACTGGGCGCTCTCCGAGGCGCGGGCCAGGTCGGTCCTGGAAATCCTCGCGGCCAAGACTGGCCAGGGCGACCGTTTCAGCGCCGAAGGCCGCAGCGACACGGAGCCGGTGGCGACCAACAGTACAGCCGAAGGCCGTGCCCGCAATCGTCGGGTTGAAATCACCGTATTGGCGGAGGGCGTCGAGTGAAGGCGTTTTTCAGTTTCATGATTCGCTGGGTGATCCCGTTGCTGGGCCTGATCGCCCTGAGCCTGATCATCTGGTTCGTCGGGCCGCTGCTCGATGTGCTGGTGCCGGAAGGACGCCGCTGGGCGCTGATCATCCTGGTGTTCGCGGTGTGGATTGCCTACCGCGTGTTCCGCATTATCCAGGCCCGCCGGCAAGCCGCCGAAGTGATGCGCAGCCTGGCCGCCGAAACCCCGGCCGACCCCAACAGTGTCGCCACTGCCGAAGAACTCTCCACCCTGCGCCAGCGCATGGACGAGGCCCTGGCCCTGCTGAAAAAGGCCAAGCTCGGCGGCGATGAGCGGCGCAACCTCTACGAGCTGCCGTGGTACGTGATCATCGGCCCACCGGGCTCGGGCAAAACCACGGCGCTGGTCAATTCCGGCCTGCATTTTCCGCTGGCCGCCCAGTTGGGGGCCGGCGCCGTGCGCGGCGTTGGCGGTACGCGCAATTGCGATTGGTGGTTCACCGATCAGGCGGTTCTGCTCGACACCGCAGGCCGCTACACCACCCAGGACAGCAACTCCACGGTGGACAAAGCGGCGTGGCTGGGCTTTCTCGACCTGCTGAAAAAGCAGCGTTCGCGCCGGCCCATCGACGGTGCGTTCATTGCCATCAGCCTGTCCGACCTGTTGCTGGGCAGCGACGCCGAGCGCGCGGCCCATGCGGCCGCCATCCGCCTGCGTATCCAGGAGCTGTACACCCAGCTGGGCGTGCGTTTCCCGATCTACCTGATGCTGACCAAGCTCGACCTGGTGCCGGGCTTCATGGAGTTTTTCGACAACCTGAGCAAGGAAGACCGCGCCCAGGTGTGGGGCATGACCTTTGCCCTGGACGACGGCAAGAGCAGTGACAGCCCCCTGGCACACTTGCAAAGCGAGTTTGCCGGGCTGGAGCAGCGCCTCAATGAGCGTCTGGTGGAGCGTCTGCAACAGGAGCGCGACCCGGCGCGGCGCGACCTGATCTACGGCTTCCCGCAGCAGTTCGGCGCGTTGAAAGACTGCCTGCAAAGCTTCCTCGACGGCGTGTTCAAGCCCAATGCCTTCGAAGAGCGCGTGTTACTGCGCGGCGTGTATTTCACCAGCGGCACCCAGGAAGGCAGCCCGATCGATCGCCTGATCGGTGCGATGGCCCAGAGCATGAACCTGGACCGCCAACACCTGGCGCGCCAGAGCGGTACCGGGCGCAGCTACTTCATCGAAAAACTCTTCAGCGCCGTCGCGTTCGCCGAGCGTGGATTGGTCGGTGTGAACCCCAAGGTCGAGCGTCGGCGCAAATGGATCGCGCGCGGTGTACTCGCCGCGACCGTGGCGCTGGTGGTGGTGGTCAGCGGCTTGTGGTGGGTGAGTTATCGCGCCAACCAGGCCTACATTGCCCAGGTCGACCAGAAGGTTGCGCCGCTGGGGCAGGCGGTACAAAGCCTGAGCCCGGCGCAGCGCGAAGTGCTTGCCGTGCTGCCGTTGCTCAATGCGGTGAAGCACCTGGCGGGCGATTCGCCGAGCTGGTCCGAAGGCCTGGGGTTGTACCAGGGCGACATGCTGGAAGCCGAGTCCGCCAGTGTCTACCGCAAGCTGCTGATTGCCGTCTTCGCGCCGCGGCTGGTCACGCGCATCGAAGAGCAACTGCATGGCGGCGGCAATTCCGACTTCCTCTACGAGGGTCTCAAGGCCTACCTGATGCTCGCCGACACCGAGCATTACGACCCGGACTTCATCAAGGCCTGGATCGCCCTGGACTGGGACCGCAACCTGCCGCGCGATTTGCCGGCTGACCAGCGCCAGGCACTGACCGGGCATTTACAGTCCCTGTTCGAGCGCCATCCGCCGAATGCGCGGCTTGACCCACGGTTGATCGACGACCTGCGCCGGCAACTGCAACAACTGCCGGTGGCCCAGCGCGTGTATGACCGGGTCAAGCGTCAGAAACTGCCGGAAGGCATCCCTGACTTTCGCCTCAACGAAGCGGCGGGCCGTGATGCCGCGCTGGTGTTCAGCCGCAAGAGTGGCAAGCCGTTGGGCGAGCCGCTGAGCGGGTTCTTCACCGCCAAGGGGTATCGCCAGGCGTTTCTGTTGAGCAGCCTGAACCAGACCGGCACCCTCGCCGAAGAGCAATGGGTGCTGGGCCACGAACAGGCGGATCAACAGAACGTGGTGAGCCTGGCCGCCGACGTGCGTCGCCTGTACTTCCAGGACTACCAGCGCCAGTGGGACGCGCTGCTCGCGGACATCGACTTCGTACCGATCACCAGCGTGGCCCAGGCGGCCGATGTGCTGCGGGTGATTTCCGGCCCGACCTCGCCGTTGAAAAAACTGCTGGTGGCGGTGGCCAGGGAAACCGATCTGCAAGCCGAAGAGCGCCAGCTGGCTGCCAAGGGCGTGCCGGTGGAAGGCGGTGTCGACAAGCTCAAGGAGCGTCTGGGCAGCTTGCTGGGTCAGGAACAACCGGCGGCCAATGCGCCGGCAGCGGCAGACGATCCGGTGACGGCGCACTTTGCCGATCTCAACGGCATCGTCAGCAAGAACGAAGGCGAGCCGGCGGCCATCGACGGCCTGCTGGCGGACATGAACGCGCTGTATGTGCAGGTCAGCGCCATGGTCGGTGCCAGCGGCGATGCCTTGCTCGGCGAGGCCAAGAACCAGGCGGCGGCTGCGGCCACGCGGGTCAGCCTGAACGCCGAGCGCCAGCCGCCGCTGGTGCAGGGCATGGTCAAGTCGGTGGTCAACGCCACCACCAACAGCATGATGGGGGGCGTGCGCAACCAGTTGAACGCCGCCTGGGTCAGCGAAGTGGTCAACGTCTACCGCCAGTCCCTGGCCGGGCGTTACCCGATGGCGCCGGGCAGTGCGCGGGACGCCACGCTGGATGACTTCGGCCAGTTCTTCGGCGTGGGCGGGGTGATGGACAACTACTTCCGCAAATACCTGCAACCGTATGTGGACACCTCGGCGCAGACCTGGCGTTGGCAGCCGGGCGCTGCGCAGAAGCTGGGGATTGCGCCGGGCGTGCTGCAAACCTTCCAGCGCGCGGCGGCGATTCGTGATGCGTTCTTCCGGGCTGGCGGCACCCAGCCCATCGTGCGTTTCGAGCTCAAGCCGGTGTCGATGGACCCGACCATCACCCAGTTCCTGCTCGACCTCGACGGCCAGCAACTGAGCTACGACCACGGCCCGAGCCGCCCGGTGGCGATGCAATGGCCGAACCCCGGCAGCATTGGCGTTGTGCGTATTTCGATCATGCCGCCCTCGGCCAGCGGACGTTCCGGCGTGACCCTGGACGGGCCGTGGGCCTGGTTCCGCCTGCTGGAGCAGTCGGACCTCACTGCCGGGAACTCACCGGACCGTTTCAACCTGCGTCTGCGGGTGGACGGTGCGAGCATCGCCTACGAATTACGCGCCAACAGTGCCTTCAACCCGTTCAAGAGTCGCGTGCTCAGCGGCTTCAGCTTGCCGGAGCGGCTATGACGACCCTGGGTTTCTACGGCAAGTTGGCCAGTCGCGGAGATTTTGTCAGCCGCGCCTTGCCCCAGAGTTTTATCGGCCCGTGGGACAGCTGGCTGGCGGCGGGCTTGCTCGCCAGCCAGAACAGCCTCGGCGGTGACTGGCTCAACACCTACCTGGTCAGCCCGCTGTGGCGCTTTGTGCTGGCGCCGGGCGTGTGCGGGCCGGACGCCGCGGTGGGGGTGGTGATGCCAAGCATCGACCGGGTCGGGCGGTATTTTCCGTTGGCGGTGGTTGCCTTGCTCGATCACGACACCAACCCCGCGTCCCTGGTCGGCGGGCCGGACAGCTGGTTCGAACATGCCGAGGAGTTGTTGCTCAGCACCCTGGAACCGGGTGCCACGTTCGAGCAGTTCAGCGACGGCGTGGACCAGCTGGGTGCGCCGGCCAGCGAGACGCGTGCGGTCGACAGCCGCTTCGCCGGCCTGCAACGGATGGCGGCCACCGTGCCCCATGGGCGCCTGGCCGCGCTGGCCGAGCAGGCCTGCGAAGGTGCGAGCCTCTGGTGGGGCCGGGGTTCGCAACGTATTTCCCCAGGTTTATTGCGGTGTCAGGGCCTGCCTGCCGCCGGCGATTTTGCGCAGTTTTTGCTCGGACAAGAAGGTGTGGTGTAGATGGGGGCGACGTACAAATCCGCGAGCAAGAGCCATGTGGGCATGGTGCGCCAGGTCAACGAAGACGCCTGCCTGGACCTGCCGGAGAACCGCCTGTGGGTGGTCGCCGACGGCATGGGTGGGCACGCGGCCGGGGACTATGTGAGCAGCCTGATCGTCGACAGCCTGCGCAGCGTGCCGGTGGGGCGTTCACTCGATGAATACACGGCGGCGCTGCGCACCGACCTCATCCGCATCAACAGTGCTGTGCGCGAAGAAACCGCCCACCGTGGCGTGACCCTGATGGGCAGCACCGTGGTGTTACTGGCTGCGCGCGGGCTGCGCGGCGTGTGCCTGTGGGCCGGCGACAGCCGCTTGTACCGCCTGCGCGATGGTGTGCTGGAAAGCATCTCCCGAGACCACAGCTACGTACAGGACCTGCAAGACAGCGGCCTGCTCAGCGAGGCCGATGCGCGCTTGCATCCGCGCGCGAATATCGTCACCCGCGCGGTAGGCGTCGAAGCCCAGCTGGAGCTGGCGGTGGTCGACCTGCTGATCGCTCCTGGCGACAGCTACCTGCTGTGCAGCGATGGCCTGAACAAGACCGTCGAAGACCATGAGATCCGCGAAGTGCTCAGCCACGACACTCCGGATGAAATCGTGCGCAGCCTGGTGCACCTGGGACTCAACCGGGGGGCGCCGGACAACATCACCGCCATTGTCGTGAAGGTTTCGCCATGAACATCCTGATCCCGGGCTATGACATCGAAGGCGAGATCGGCGAAGGCGCCATGGCCAGCGTGTACCTGGCCACCCAGCGCTCGTTGGAGCGCAAGGTGGCGCTCAAGGTGATGGCGGCGGCCCTGGCCGCCGACCCGAGTTTCTGCGAGCGTTTCCTGCGCGAGGGCAAGACCCTGGCGCGGCTGTCGCACCCGCACACCGTGACCATCCACGACATCGGCAATGTCGGTGAGCTGTATTACATGGCCATGGAATACCTGCCCAACGGCACGCTCAAGGAGCGCATCGCCGCCGGCCTGACACCGGAGCAGGGCCTGGTGTACATCCGCCAGATCGCCTCGGCGCTGGGTTACGCCCATGCCCAGGGCCTGGTGCACCGCGACGTCAAGCCGGCGAACATTCTGTTCCGCGCCGACGGCACGGCGGTGCTGTCGGACTTCGGCATCGCCAAGTCCCTGGACGATCGCACCCAGTTCACCCAGGCCGGGTTTGCCGTGGGCACGCCGAGCTACATGAGCCCGGAGCAGGCGCGGGGCCAGGAGATCGATGGCCGCGCCGACCTGTATGCGTTGGGCGTGGTGCTGTATGAAATCCTGGTCGGCAAGCTGCCCTATACCGGCACCGACGCGCTGTCGACGGCCCTGGCACACCTGACCGAACCGCTGCCGGAATTGCCGGTGCACCACGGGCGTTATCAGGAGGTGCTGCGCAAGCTGTTGGCCAAGGACCCGACGGAACGTTTCCCCGACGCTGCCGCGCTGCTGCACGCGCTGGACACTTTGCCCAGCGAGGCGCTGGAAGCCACGCTGGTGCGGCCACTGCCGATCCCGATGAGCTTCGATCTGGCGGGCATCACTCCGGAATCCATCGAGATTCCCACCGACAAGCCCCAACCCCAACCCGCGGTGGTGCGCCAACCGGTGGTGACGCCGACACAGCACCGCGCCGTGTCCGAGCAGCGCCGTGGGCCGGTACTGGCGCTGGCTGCCGTGGCCGTGGCGGTCGCGCTGGCCATCGGTGGCGCGAGTTACTGGTGGCTCAGCGGCAGCGATGAGCCTGTTCCGCCGGCGACGGTCGTGGTGCCCAAGACGCCGGTGAGCCCGACAGCGCCACCCCCTGAAGCCAAGCCGCCGGTGGTGGCAGATACCGACGGAGGCCAGCGCCCGTTGCTGATGGCCGGCAAGAAGACCTTGTTCCAGCGCGTGCTCAGCAAGCCGGGCGCCAAGCTGTCCAGCGAGGCGGGCGGTGCGCCGGGCAAAGCGCTGCCGGCGTTTTCCGTGCTCTATGTGTATCAGCGCAAGGACGTCGACGGCAGCCCGTGGGTGCGCGTCGGTGCTGCCACCGATGGCCGCAGCGACGGTTGGTTGCCGGCGGCTCAGGTCAGTGACTGGAAGCAAAGCCTGGTGCTCAAGTTCACCGAGCGTTCGGGCAGGGCACCGGTGATGTTCCTGCGCCAATCCGGTGAAGTCGAAAAGCTGCTGGCCGATCCCGCTGCCGCCAAAGGCGTGCTGGCCAAGGCGCAGAAGAACAGCGACGACAACAGCCAGATCCTGGCCCTGGAGCCTGCGACCAGCGCGGTGCCGCAGAACCAGTTCTACCTGCTGCCGATCTTCGACTCCAAAGAGAGCTTCGACGAAAACGGCCAGCCGGTGCAGTTGCTCAATGTGGCGTCCATCGACCCCGGCAAGGCCGTGGCAAAACCGGCCACGCCGGTGCTCAGCGCCAATGCCGATGCCTTCCGTACCGCTGTGGTGCTGGTGGTGGACACCACGGTGTCGATGCAGCCGTATATCGACCAGGTGCGCGACGTGGTGCATGAGTTGCAAACCCGCATTGCCGAGCGCGGCGAGTTGGACAGTGTCAGTTTCGGGTTGGTGGGTTTTCGCAACAGCATCAAGAAGACCCCCGGCCTGGACTACGTGGCCAAGACCTTGATCACCCTCGATCAGGGCCGCGACCCGCAGCGCTTCCTCGACATGGCGCGCCAGGTCAAGGCGTCCACGGTGTCCAGTCACTCCTTCAACGAAGACGCGTTCGCCGGGGTGATGCAGGCCGTCGAGGGCATGGACTGGTCCGGTTACGGCGGGCGCATCATCCTGCTGGTCACCGACGCGGGCGCGCTGCGCAAGAACGATCCGTTCGCCGCCACCCAGATGAACGAGGCCGAAGTGCGCCAGGCGGCGCTGGGCAAGCAGATCAAGATCTACGCCTTGCACCTGCGCACCGACGCCGGCAAGAAAACCCACGCCGGTGCCGAAAGCCAGTACCGCATCCTCACCGCCGACGCCAACCCGCAGATCGGCGACCTCTACACGCCGGTACCGGGTGGCGATGTGCGCAAGCTGGGGGAGCGTGTGGATGAAATCGGCAGTGTGTTCGCCGACCTGGTGCACCAGGTGCGCAGCAACACGCCGCAGGCGGTGCCGGCGCTGGGCGCGGCGCCGAGCCTGGCGGACAAGTCGGCGGCGGTCGGCTATGCGATGCACATGGACTTCCTCGGTCGCAAGAGCGCCAGCCAGGCGCCGCAGTTGGTCAGCGCCTGGACCGCCGACCGCGACCTGACCAACCCGGCGCTGCCGGCGTTTCAGGTGTGCGTGATGCTGACCAAGTTGCAGCTCAACGAGTTGCAACAGTCGCTGAAGCTGATCGTGGATGCGGCGCGCAAGACCCAGTCTTCGCCCAAGGACTTCTTCCAGGAAATCGCCAGTGCTTCGGCCTACATGAGCCGTGACCCGCAAGCCCTGCGCAAGGGCGGCAACCTGGCCGACGGCGGCCTGCTCGGCGAATACCTGGAGGGCCTGCCGTACCGCAGCAAGTCGCTGAACATGACCCAGGATTTGTGGTTGTCGTTGAGCGTGGCCGAACAGGAAGACTTTATCGACGAGCTGGATTCGAAGATCCGCCTCTATGAAACCTTCCACAACGATGTGGCCAACTGGGTGCGTTTCGGTGACGCCGAACCGGGCGACGCGTTGTACCGCGTGCCGTTGTCGACGTTGCCGTAATGCTGAGCCTGAGCGCGGTGCACAAGAGCCGGGGTGTCGGCAGCCAACGCTACAGCCTGGTGATCCCGGCGTTGCAGTTGGGGGCGGGTGAGCAAGTGGCGATTGTCGGCGCGAGCGGTTGCGGCAAAAGCACCTTGCTGGACTTGCTCGCGCTGGTGCTGGCGCCGGATCAGGCGGGGCAATTCGAGTTCCATCAGCAGGATATCGGTGGGCTGTGGCGCGCGGATCGCCAGTCCACCCTGGCCGCGTTGCGCAGCCGGCACCTGGGCTATGTGTTGCAGACCGGCGGGTTGCTGGGCTTTCTCGATGTGCGCGGCAATATCGCCCTGCCCCGGCAACTGTTGGGTTTGAAGGATGACGGCAGCGTAACGCGGCTGGCCGAGCAGTTGGAAATCAGCGATCAACTGGCCAAGCAACCGGCGGCGCTTTCAGTGGGCCAACGCCAGCGCGTGAGTTGCGCGCGTGCCCTGGCCCATGGGCCGCAACTGGTGTTGGCGGATGAACCGACAGCGTCCCTCGACCCGCTGAACGCCGAGCGTGTGATGCAGGCGTTGCTGGCCCAGACCCGCGAGCGTCGCGCGGCCTGCGTGATTGCCACCCATGACGAGCCCCTGGCCCGCGCCAGCGGCTTGCAGGTGCGCCGCATCAGCTGCCGCCGTGATGCCGATGGCGGCGTCACCGCGACCCTCGGGGAGGCGTGCTGATGCGCATCGGATTGGTGGGGACGCTCGCCTGGCAGGACTACCGCAATGACGCTTGGCTGTCGGCCTGTTCGGTGCTGGCGCTGGTGGCGGTGATCGCACCGTTGCTGGTGTTATTCGGCCTGAAATTTGGACTGGTTAGCAGTTTGACCGAACGTTTGGAGACCGACCCCGCGACCCGTGAAATTATTCCGCTGGGCGGTGGTCGATTCAGCAGCGCCTTTGTCGCGCAGCTCGGCCAGCGCAGCGATGTGGCGTTTGCGGTACCGCGTACGCGGCAGATCGCAGCCACGGCGCAGGTGGGTACGTTGACCCTGGAAATGTTGCCGACGGCCTCGGGTGATCCGTTATTGAACGGCCTGCCGATGCCCAGCGGGCTGGACCGGATTGTGTTGAGCCACACCGCCGCGGAAAAGCTCGCGGCGCGGCCTGGCGATTGGCTGGAGAGCGTGTTTGCCCGGCAGGTGGCGGGGCGTGTGGAGAGCCAGCGCACGCGTCTGCAAGTGCTGGCGGTGCTGCCGCTGCAAGCCTTCGCCCGTGACGGTTTGTTTGCCGACCCGGGCCTGCTGGAAGCGGCAGAAGATTATCGCGATGGCCGCGCGGTACCGGCGCTGGGCTGGGACGGCGAAGCGGTGGGTGTGGCGGAGCAGCGGGTGTATCCGGCGTTTCGCCTGTATGCCCGCAGCCTCGCCGATGTGGAGCCGCTGCGGGTGTATTTCGCCGGGCAGAACCTGTTGGTGTCGACCCAGGCGCAAACCATCGCCCAGGTGCAGTCGCTGAGCCGCAACCTGTCGATCGTGTTCTGGGTGATCTGCGGGTTGGCATTGGCGGGAGCGTTTGCGGCGATCTTCGCCGGGGCGCTGGCGGCGGTGGCGCGCAAACACCGGGAGCTATCGGTGTTGCGCCTGCTGGGGTTTTCCACCGGTGGGCTGTTGCTGTTTGTGGTGTTGCAGGCGCTGTACAGCGCAGGTTTTGCCGCCGTGCTCAGTGCCGGGCTGTATGGCTTGGCCGAGACTGCGTTGAACCAGTTGTTCGTGCAGGTGCCGGGCGAGTACGCCAGCCACCTGCTGGCGCGTCATTATGGCCTGGCCCTGGTTGCGATCCTCGGCGTCAGTGCCGTGGCGGCAGCCTGTGGTGGTTGGCGAGTGGCGCGGATCCAGGCTTCTGAAGGAATCAGAGATGTATAAGTTACTGGGCGCCTGTGTGGCGCTGACCCTGGCGTCGATGGCCTGGGCCGACGAGGCGAGTGACAAGCTCGATAACCCCAAGCCCCTGGACGGTGATGTGAGCCTGCCGTTGCCGTGCGAAGGCAACATGGTGTTCCGCTACGCCTATGTGCTGGCCCAGGGCACTCTGGATGACCGCGAAATCAGCCTGGGCTATCCCTTCGCCGAAGGTGAAGCGGGTTATCAGCAGTCGTTCATTTCCGGCTACCGTCGCGACTTCATCAACGGCCAGTTCACCCTCAAGGACTTGCCGAAGGACTGGAGCAAAGTCATCGCGCCGCTGATGCCGAAGACCGATGCCAAGACCCCGCTCAAGCCGATGCTGTACTTCATCGGCAAGTACGAAGTGACCGCTCGCCAATATGCCCAGGTGATGTCCCAGGCGCAGTCCCTGGCCAGTGGCGAGCCCGCGCCGGCGTGCGATGTGCCGACGGGTATGGCAGCGCGTTTGCCCAAGGTGAAACTGTCGCGCTTCGAGGCCGAGCGTTTCTCGGCGGTGTACAGCGCCTGGTTGATGAAGTACCACCGCGACCTGCTGCCCGTGAGCGGGCGTGGTGCGTCGGCGGACGATGGCGGCATCGGTTTTGTGCGCCTGCCCACCGAGGTGGAATGGGAATTCGCCGCGCGCGGCGGCCAGGCCGTCAGCCGTCAGGACCTGGAAGGGCGCCTGTTCCCGCGCCGCACCGAGGGCAGCGACAGCGACGGCCCGCTGGCCGATTACGCGGTGTTCAACCAGGTTGCCGGCGGCACCGGCCAGGCCGCGCGGCTGATGCCCATCGGCACCAAGTTGCCGAATCCCATCGGGATGTTCGACGTGATCGGCAACGCGGCGGAAATGGTCCAGGAGTCCTTCCAGCTGGTACACGCCGGTCGTCGCCAGGGCACCTATGGCGGATTTGTGGTCAAGGGCGGCAACTACCTCGAAGGCGAGGGCACGTTGTTCACCGGCATGCGCCGCGAGTACCCGCTGTTTGCCGCTGACGGCACCGAGCAGAGCAACGAGACCACCGGTTTTCGTGTGGCCATCGGTGCGCTGTCGGCACCGCGTTCGCGCTACAAGGAGTTGTTCGCCCAATGGCAGAAAGAGGGGCGCCTGGCCTCGCTGACCGACGCCATCGACGATGCCCAGGACCCGACCAAGCGCCTGGACAGCATCATCGCCGCCAGTGTCGATCCCAAGCTGCAAGCCGAGCTGGGGCTGGTCAACGAAGAGCTCAAGCGCAATGTCTCGCTGATCGCCCAGCAACGCGAAGAGGCGGCGGGCAACCTGATTCAGTCGGCGGCACTGGTGGCCGAGACCATCAGCAACTACAACATTCGTCTGGCCAACTTGCAGAAGAGCCGCCAGCAGGCCATCGACAACAAGGACGAGGCCAGCGCGCAGTTGTTCGCCATGGCCATCGAGAATGGTCGCAGCGCCCTCGACGGTGCGGTGGCGATCTACATCGACAACCTGGCCACCGGCACGCGTTATACCGATGCGGTGATCCAGGCGCAGTTTCAACGAATCAAGGAAGAGTTGGATCGCAAACCGGTGCTCGGCAAGAGCCTGGTGACGCGCGCAACACTGTTCGTTCGCCATGTCGGCAATTACCGCAAGCAACAGCGGGCCGACCCGGCAACGATCTTGAAGGAATTGCTCGCAGCGAGCGGACAGCGATGATCGCTGGCTGTATGGCGAGCTTGGAAGGGACTCAGGCGGCGGTGGGCCGTGCTGGGCAAGTCAAACTTAAACGAGAACACACCTATGCTTTTTTCCCGTAAGGCGGTTTCCAAGCGTCACTTGCTGCTGATCGCAGCCGGTTTCAGCACCGTGCTGACCGGTTGTGCCACGTCGCCGGCCTCCAAGGTCGCGTCGAGCACCAAGGTCGAGTACTACCCGAACTGCTACGAGCCGGTGCAACACCTGCGCGCGACCGATTCGGACATGACCAAGTCGGTCGTCACCGGCGCGGCCCTCGGCGCTGCCGGTGGTGCACTGCTGGGCGCCCTGACCGGTGACTCCGACAAGCGCGGTCGCAATGCCGCCATCGGTGCCGCGGGCGGCGCCCTGGCCGGCGGCGCGGCGGGTTACTACACCGAGCGTCAGAAGCAGATCAGCGATGACAACCAGCGCATCGCGTCGTACTCCAGCGACTTCAACAAGAGCGCGTCCGACATCGACCGCAGCACCGCCTACGCCCGTGCGTCGCAGCAGTGCTACCAGAGCGCGTTCACCAAGCTGGTCAATGACCGCAAGGCCAAGACCGTCAGCGACACCGAAGGCCGCAAGCGCCTGGCGGAAATCGTGTCGGGCTTGAAGGAGTCCAACGACCTGATCGTTGCGGTCAACGGCAAGGCTGCCGAAGACCTGAACAACTACACCCAGGCGTACGAAAAGGACCTGCAACAAGTCGGCGTACAGCGTAACGACGTGGTCACCGTGGCCACCGCCGACACCACACCGCCTGTGGCCCCGGTCAAAGGCAAGAAAGCCGTGAAACCGGCGAAGAAGCCGCCGCTGCCTGTGGTGCCGAAAGAAGCTGTCACCACCGAGAAGAGCATCCAGACCGTGCAGGCCAAGCAAGCGGAAAGCAAGCAGGTCGCCAGCGCCGGCAAGGCTCAGATCGAAGGCACCTGCCGCGATCCGAACCTGGTCGACTGGGCACCGGTACCTTGCCCGAACGTTTAAGCAACATGCTGCTATAAGTGCCAAACGCCAGCCGATCTTCCGCCAATGCGCTAGATCGGTGGCGTTCCTCAGGCAAATCGTTACACTGCTGCGGCTACTCCATCATTACGTTGAGGCCGTGTGCATGAAATTTCGTCTGCTTCTCTGGGTGCTGGGCCTGATCATGGGCAAAGCCAGCCGCACCAATCCTGCCTTCCAGCAACAGCTGGGTGACAAGGACCTGGCTTTCCAGCTGCAAACCCTGGACGGCAAGGTGGCCCGTCACTTCATCGTCAAAGACCAGCGCATCACCAGCCGCTCGGGCGTTCACCCGGCGCCGGCGTTCGCCATTGCGTTCAAGGATGCGGCCTTCGGCTTTGCCACGATGCAGGCGAAGGACAAGCAGCTGGCGTTCATGACGGGGATTCAGGACAAGACGATCCAGATCAAGGGCAACCCGGCACTGGTGATCTGGTTCCAGGGGCTGACCAAGTATTTGAAGCCGCGCAAAAAAAAGCGAGGTTAGTTGTAGTGGGTTCCCGGAGCGCTGAAGGCTCCGGGACCGGTATCAATTTACGACGACGTCGGGCCACAGATCATTGTTTTCTTGCTCATTTCGTGGCGTCTGTTGAGTGCGCTGAGTATCTTTTCCAACTTCATTGCGCCCGGTGAAAGTGACATTAATGTCGTTATCATCACTGCCGGATTCAAGACTCACGGTTTCAGTGTTACCCGCAGTTTCTGTAATCTGGATCCGTGCTTGAGCGTCGGGTAGTACGACCGTGTAGGCAGACTGTGATTCAATTCTGATGGCAGTCAGAGAGCGTACCATTATTTTATCGTGTTCTCCTTGGGCCAATATCCATGTCGATTGATCGTCAGTACGCTGGATGCCGCTCATCATAATGTTACTACCGGAACCACCGGAGAGATGGGCGGGACCCGCTGTGCCACCATATAACTTGTCATCGCCGGCTTCGCCAAATAATTCTCCTCCCCCCTGACCGAGTACGCCCAAATCTGCGCCATTGCCAAGATGTACTTGAGCATGTCCCCCGCCAGTCATTACTTGGTCGTTGCCTTCCCCAGTGTCAATCGTTACTTCTGTTTTGACGTCAGGGTCAATTATTACCGTATCGTCGCCCCCATAAGTTTTGATAGAAAGCTTGGCTTGGTTGCCACTGCGGTTGGACTCATCAATATCAAGTTTGATTGCTGCACCATTCGCGATAGCAGTTATCCGACCATCTATTTTTTTTATGTGGACAATGTCATCCGAGTTGCCTGTATTTATTTTTACCTCTGAGGCGGGGTAGAAACCGCGTTCATCAAAGGCTGTTCCTTGATCCCTGTGAGTAGTAACTGTTGTCTCTCCGTAATTAGCTATTCTGATGTTGCTGTTACTGCCCCACCCTGTTGAAGTATCAATCGACTGGGGCAGGGGATAGGACAGATTGCCAAGTTCGGGGCGCGGGTCGATATTAAGAAACTGATTGATGGGCATAGACATAGTAGGACGCTCTGCTTTCATTAAGTAGGAAGAATTTACTTGCGCACACTATGTGTATGGAGGTGATGGTTGAGTTCCGCTTTGTTTGTAACTGAGTGTCTTTAATATGGAATCTAAGCGTTTGGTGTAGAGCTATAGTATTGATTAACCACCTCTGTCGTCGCTTTTTAATAGGCGCATAGCCCTATCAGGCGTCAGCTGTTCCAGTCCAGGCTTGGAGATCAGTCGAGCATTTGAAAACGAAGAAAAAGAAATCCGTTTTCGGGAGGGCAGAGTTGGATTTATCGCAGGCAAGCCAGCTCCCACATTTGACGGTGTTTACACATCAAAATGTGGGAGTTGGCTTGCCTGCGATAGCGGTCTGACAGACTACAGAGTCAACCCTGGCTGAACTGGGAAGCCAATTCGCGCAACAGCACCTCGGCATCCAGCACCTTGCCCACTACTTCCTCGGCCTTCTCCCGGCTCAAGCCCAGGCGCTCCAGCAGCGCGTCGGGAATCGAATCGTCCGGGCCGGAGCCGATGCCACGGCTGCGCAGCAGGCGCACGGCCAGGCATACCAGGTTCGGGTATTCGGCGTACTGGCCGTCGTAGGTCGGGTCGTGCTGGAAGCGCAGGGCGGTGGACAGTTCGTCCGGCATATCCCAGTAGCGCATCAGCCAGGCACCGATCTGCTCGCGGCTGATCCCCAGCAAATGCTGTTCGATATAGCTGTGGCACAGGTGCGGGTTGACCTCCAGGTGGCGGCAGATCAGCGAGAAGTGCGGCGGGAACACGTGGGCCAGCAACAGGTAGCCGAAGTTGTGCAGCAGGCCGGCCAGGTAGGTCAGGCCGGCTTCGGGGCGCTGGGCGCGCGGCATGGCGCGGGTCAGGCCTTCGATCACCGCAGCGGTGTAGATCGACTGGTGCCAGTACGGTGTGGACTGGTGCGGGTGGTCCTTGGGCAGGCTCAGGGTCTTGCCCAGGGCCAGGCCCAGCGCCAGGTTGATCACCAGGTCGAAGCCCAGCACGCGCACGATGGCGTCTTCCACCGAGCGGATCTTGCCCGGTGAGGCGTAGTACGGCGATGCGGCCCAGCTCACCACTTGGGCGGCCAGCGCCGGGTCGGTTTCCACCACGCCGGTGATGTCGTCGATGGTGGCGTTCGGGTCGACGCGCAGTTTGATGATCTTCTGCGCGGTATCGGCCAGCGGCGGAATCTCGATGGTCGCTTCCAGGCGCTGCTGGATGCGGCGGGCGGTGAACGCCTGCATCGCCTGGGTGATTTCCTCGCGGTCATCGTTAGGGCGGTCGAGGTTCGGACGAATGTTGGCAATCGGTTCGCCGAATTGCCCGGCACTGGCCTTGTTGAGCAGGGTCTTGAACGCGTCGGTGGGGATTTCCAGCAGCAGTCCGGCTTCACCCGAATGCACCAGCAGGCTCGGTTCGTTGAGCAGGCTGCCTTCGTACAGGCACGGCGAACTGGTAATGGGCGGCAGGCCGGGCAGCAGGCTCAGCTCGTGTTTGGCCAGCATGCGCTCGACGCGGTCCGGCGACACGGCCGTGAGGCGGCGTCCGGTCAGTTCGGCGAGGCGGTTGAGGTCGAGCAACTGATTCTGCGGGAACAGCACCATCAGGGCGCCCACCGCATCTTCCAGCAACACGGCCTGGACCTTTCGCGCGGGATTCAGGCCAGGTTGTTCGGCAACTTCCGTGTAGCTGATGGCGAGTTTTGCGAGCAGGGCCCGAATGACCGGCGGGGCGGTCAGTGGGGCTGTGGCGAGGGCAACTTCTGACATGGCCTGATCCAAATTCGTACAGTCATCGAAGTATAACCAGCTTGATACAACTGTTGGTCGACTAAGTGAGTCAGGCGTCACACTTGGCCGTATTGTTGCCCATGGCGCAGCCAGCGATCGAGCAGCGGGCTGACGTGGTCCGGCCAGCGTTCGAGCAGCGCCTGGGCGGCATCGCGCACGGCGGGCAGCAAGTCGGCATCGCGCATCAGGTCGGCGACCTTGAATTGCAGCAGGCCGGTCTGGCGGGTGCCGAGCATTTCGCCGGGGCCGCGCAGTTCGAGGTCTTTTTCGGCGATGACAAAACCGTCGTTGGTTTCGCGCATGATCCCCAGGCGCTGGCGCCCGATCTGCGACAGCGGCGGGTGATACAGCAACACGCAATGGCTGGCGGCGCTGCCCCGGCCTACGCGTCCGCGCAGTTGGTGCAGTTGCGCAAGGCCCAGGCGCTCGGGGTTTTCAATAATCATCAGGCTGGCGTTGGGCACGTCCACACCCACTTCGATCACGGTGGTGGCCACCAGTAGTTGCAGATTGCCAGCCTTGAACTCCGCCATCACCGCAGCCTTTTCCGCCGGCTTCATGCGGCCATGGATCAAGCCGACCTTGAGTTCGCCGAGGGCGCTGGTGAGGTCTTCGAAGGTGGTCTCGGCAGCCTGGCAGGTCAGCTCTTCGGATTCTTCGATCAGGGTGCACACCCAGTACGCCTGGCGGCCTTCGGCGCAGGCGCTGCGCACCCGTTCGATCACTTCGACCCGCCGGGTGTCGGTGACCAGCACGGTATTGACCGGCGTGCGCCCGGGGGGCAGTTCGTCGAGGATCGAGGTGTCGAGGTCCGCGTAGGCGCTCATGGCCAGGGTGCGCGGGATCGGCGTGGCGGTCATGATCAACTGGTGCGGGCTCATGCGGCCGCCCACGCCTTTCTGACGCAGGGCCAGGCGCTGTTGCACGCCGAAGCGATGCTGCTCGTCGATGATCACCAGGGCCAGGTTCTTGAACTGCACTTCGTCCTGGAACAGTGCGTGGGTGCCCACCACCATGGGGGCGCCGGCGGCAATTTGTTCCAGGGCGGCGGTGCGGTTCTTGCCCTTGAGCTTGCCGGCCAGCCACGCCACTTCGAGGCCTAGAGGTTCGAGCCAGTGCTTGAAGGTGATGAAGTGCTGCTCGGCGAGAATCTCGGTGGGTGCCATCAGGGCGACCTGGTAACCCGCCTCCAGCGCTTGCAAGGCGGCGAGGGCAGCGACCACGGTCTTGCCCGCACCTACATCGCCCTGGATCAGCCGCAGCATGGGTTCCTGCTGGCTGAGGTCATAGGCGATTTCATTGCCCACGCGTTGCTGGGCACCGGTCGGCGCAAAGCCGAGGTTGGCCAGGTATTGTGCGGGCAAGTGCTTGGCCTTGGGCATGGCCGGCGCACGCAGGGCGCGCATGCTTTCACGCAGGCGCTGTTGGGACAGCTGGTGCGTCAGCAGTTCTTCGAAGGCCAGACGGTGCTGTGCCCAGTGATGGCCCAGGGCTAGCTCGTCGACATCGGCATCGGCGGGCGGGTGATGCAGGTAGCGAATCGCATCGGCCAGCGGCGCCAGTTGATAGTCGCGGGCCAGTTCCAGTGGCAGCCAGTCGGGCAAGCTTTTCGGGCCGAGCAGGGTCAGGGTCTGCATGCACAGCTGGCGCAGGCGTTGCTGGGTGAGGCCTTCGGTGAGCGGGTAGATCGGGGTGAGCGTGGCGTCCACCGGTGGTGGCTCGTCGCCGGTAATGGCGCGGTATTCCGGGTGGTAGATTTCCAGGCCCGATGCACCGGGCCGCGCTTCGCCGTAGCAGCGTACGCGGGTGCCACGCTTGAGGCCTTCCTTCTGCGCGTTGCTGAAATGGTAGAAGCGCAGGCTCAGCCCACCGGTGCCGTCTTGCAGGCGTACCACCAGGCTGCGGCGCTTGCCCATCACCACGTCGGCGCCACTGACGGTGCCCTCGATGACGGCATCCTGACCGGGGCGCAGATGACCGATGGGCACTACGCGCGTGCGGTCCTGATAGCGCAGGGGCAGGTGGAACAGCACGTCCTGGAGGTTTTCCAGGCCGACCTTGGCCAGCTTCTCGGCCATGGCTTCACCGACACCTTTTAGGGTCGTCACCGACACCTGCGACAGCTCAGTCATACGGTGAATCAGCTCGCGACAGGCGGCTTGGCCACCGAGCACAGGCGGATCGAGTCGGCAAGGATCTCAATGGCTTTTGGCCGTGGGAAGCTGGCGCGCCAGGCGATGGCCACGGTCCGGAACGGCACCGGTGGTGTCAGTGGGCGCACTTCGATCACGCCGGGGGCGTAGTGATGGCTGTCCACTGCCGACAGCGGCAGGATCGAAATGCCCAGGCCGGAGGCGACCATGTGACGGATGGTTTCCAGGGAGCTGGATTCCACCGTGGTGTGCTTGGCGCCGTCGTTGCCCTTGGTCAGGGTCGGGCAGGCTTCCAATACCTGGTCGCGGAAGCAGTGGCCTTCGCCGAGCAGCAGCAGGCTCTTGTCGTTGAGCAGGGCGGCGTCGATGGTGTCTTTTTTGGTCCACGGGTGGTCGGCTGGCATCAACACCTGGAACGACTCGTCGTAGAGCTGCAGGGTGAGTACGTCCGCTTCGCTGAATGGCAGGGCGATGATGATCGCGTCCAGCTCGCCGTTGCGCAGTTTGTCGCGCAGGACGTGGGTGAAGTTTTCTTCGATGTACAACGGCATCTGCGGGGCGACGCGGTGCAGTTGCGGGATCAGGTGCGGGAACAGGTACGGGCCGACGGTGTAGATGGCGCCGACCTTGAGCGGTGCGGTCAGCTGGTTCTTGCCGGCCTGGGCGAGTTCGCGAATGCTCTGGGCTTGCTCCAGGACCTTCTGGGCCTGGGCGACAATGCCTTCGCCCACCGGAGTCAGGCGTACGGCGCTCTTGCTGCGCTCGAAAATCAGCACACCGAGTTCGTCTTCAAGCTTTTTCACGCCCACCGACAGCGTCGGCTGGCTGACGTGGCAACGCTCGGCCGCGTGGCCGAAGTGCTGCTCTTGGGCGAGGGTAACGATGTAGCGTAATTCTGTCAGTGTCATAGCGGGCGTCCATGAGGTGCGGGCCAAGCATACCGGCTGCAATCGATAGACGCACGTTATCAGAACTTTGACAGGGATTGAGCGCAGAGCAGGGGAGATTTTGCTGAAGGTGGCGAGGATTGCCCCTCACCACCGTCATTTTTCGCTAGCGGCGCTTTTCGATGTTGTAGACGAAAGGCGCAACGATTTCGATGCTGCCGCCTTTCAACATGTCGGCCGGTGGCTTGGGCAGGGGCTGGGCACGACGGATCATGTCCAATGTCGCGCGGTCGAGGTCGGCATTGCCGGAGCGACCCACCAGTTCGTACGACAGCACGTTGCCTTCGCCGTCCACCACGAAACGCAAGCGGTTCAAGCCTTCCTTGCCACGGGCCTGGGCGCCTGGCGGGTACTTCTTGTACTTCTGCAGGTGCGCGAGCAGGGTGCCTTCCCACGAAGCCTTGGCGGCTATCTGTTGGGGCGACGGACCTGGCGCCGGCTGGGCGGATTTTTCCACCGGGGCATTGGTCGGCGGGGTTTCGCTCGGCGGCTCTTCGGAAGGTTTCTCCTTGGGCGGCTCGGGCTTTTTCTCCACCGGTTTGGGTGGCTGCGGTTTCGGCTTGGGCTTGACCGGCTTGGGCACCTGGATGGTCGGTTTGGGGGCCTCGGCCAGTTTCGGCAGGGGCAACTCTTCTACCGGTGCAGGCGGCTGCGGTGGCGTGACTACCTTGGGCGGTGCCGGCGGTGGAGGCGCCGGCATGGGTGCCAGGTCGATGACCATGGCCGCTGGCGGCAGCACCACCGTGTGCGGCGCCGACCAATGGAGCGCGATGGCGATCGCGACGGCATGCACGCCCAGCACGACGGCGAGGCTGGTGCCATAACGCGTCAGTTTGTGGCGCGTCGTGATCATTTCTTGGCTGCCGTCTCAAGTCCGACCAGGCCTACCTTGAGGTAGCCGGCTGCCCGCAGGGCATCCATCACGCTCATCAGGTCGCCGTAGTCCACGCCCTTGTCGGCCTGGAAGAAGATCGTCGTGTCTTTCTTGCCCTGGGTCTTGGCGTCGAGCACCGGGCCCAGGGTTTCAGTCTTGACTTCTTCTTCGCCCAGGAACAGGCGCTGGTCCGCCTTGACGCTGAGGAAGATCGGTTTCTCTGGCCGTGGCGCCGGCTTGGCGCTGGACGCGGGCAGGTCAACCTTGATGTCCACGGTCGCCAGCGGGGCTGCCACCATGAAGATGATCAACAGCACCAGCATCACGTCGATGAACGGCGTGACGTTGATTTCGTGGTTCTCGACGAGTTCGTCGTCGCCTTGATTCAAATGCAGGCCCATGGCCGATTACCCCACTTTCACCATGTGCGGTTGCGAGCTGCGCTCGGTAGGCAGGTGGTCGAGGTCGCGGCTGACCAACAGCAGGACTTCTGCCGACGCATCCGACACCTGGGCTTTGTAGCCGGCGATCGAACGGGCGAAGACGTTGTAGATGACGACCGCAGGAATCGCGGCAACCAGGCCCAGGGCGGTTGCCAACAGGGCTTCGGCGATGCCCGGGGCAACGACGGCGAGGTTGGTGGTCTGGGTTTTGGCGATGCCGATGAAGCTGTTCATGATGCCCCACACGGTACCGAACAGACCCACGAACGGCGCGGTGGAACCGATGGTCGCCAGTACGCCGGTGCCGCTGCTCATGTTGCGACCGCAGGCGGCAACCAGGCGCTCCAGACGGAAGCTGACGCGTTCCTTGATGCCTTCTTTCTCGCGGGTGTTGGCCGACAGGCGCATTTCTTCCAGCGCGTCGTGTACCAGCAGGTTCGCCAGGGTGCCCTTTTTGGTTGCGGTCTCGCTGGCTTCCTTGAGGGTGGTGGCTTTTTTCAGGTGGGCGATTTCACTGCGCAGACGACGCTTGGCGCCCAGCAGCTCGAAGCCCTTGGCGATCCAGATGGTCCAGGTAATGATCGAGGCGATGGCCAGGCCGATCATCACGGCTTTTACCACCACGTCTGCATTCTGATACATGCCCCACGGCGACAGGTCGTGGGCCATGCCCAGGGTGTTGTCTTCTTCGAGGACAACGCCGGTGTCGTCGGCAGGGGCTGCGGCCGGGTCGGTGGCAGCCGGCGCGGCGGCGGCCGGTGCAGCCGGAGTGGCGGTATTGTGCTCGGCAGCGGCCGGTGCGGCAGGGGCAGTGGCGTCTGCGAAGGCGGCGGTCGGCGCCAGCAGTACGCTGAACAACAGCGCGGCAATCGCGCGCCAGGCGCGGGACGAGCTGTGAGGCTTGGTTGGCGAAGCGGGAAGGTTATTGCGTGTCATGCTGGCCGGACCTGAGTAAAAAAATGAGTGATCGCCCTGCCAGACCCAAGGGGGTCGAGGACAAATGGGCGGTTATTATTGCAAGTAATTCTTGTTAACTAAAGTAATACAGTTACTTTATTTGTCGTTTTGCTGGCCGCTGGTCATCTGCGAGGGCTAATCTTGAGCTTTTCGTACGGAGTTCTGTGATGTCTGCGCCTTCTGTTGTGATTGCCGGCTGCGGCGACGTGGGTAGCCGGTTGGCCAGCCAATTGCTGGCGTCGAAATGGGAGGTTCATGGCCTGCGTCGCGATATTTCGCGCCTGCCGGACGGGGTGATCGGTATCGCCGGTGACCTGTTCAACAAGGATTGTCCCGACACCTGGCCCATTGGCGGGGTGGATTATCTGGTGTATTGCGCCGCTGCGACCGACCATGACGAGGCCGGCTATCGTGCAGCCTACGTGCAAGGGTTACAGCATGTGTTGGAGTGGCTGAATGACTATGGCCAGTCGCCCAAGCACTTGCTGTTTGTCTCCAGCAGCAGCGTTTATGGGCAGCAGAAGGGCGAGCGCGTCGATGAAACGTCCGACACCGAGGCGAAGGGCTATTCCGGCAAAATCATGCTGGAAGCCGAGCAAGTGGCGCTCGACAGCGGCATTCCGGCGAGTATCGTGCGTCTGACCGGCATCTACGGGCCGGGTCGTGAGTGGTTGCTGACTCAGGTGCGACAAGGCTATCGCGTGGCAGTCGATCCGCCTTTATATGGCAACCGGATTCACGCAGAGGATGCGGCAGGGTTGCTGGCCTTTTTGTTGCGTCATGTGGAAAAAGGCGGCTCGCTGGACAAGATCTACATCGGTGTCGACGATGCGCCCGCGCCGCTGGCCGAGGTGGTGGGCTGGTTGCGCGAATACCTGGGCGTGACCGAATGGGCCGAGGACGCCAGTGTGCGCCGTGCAGGGAGCAAACAGTGCAGTAACGCACGGGCCAGGGCCCTGGGTTGGGAGCCGATCTATCCCAGCTATCGCGAGGGCTACGCCGCCATCCTCAAAGGCTGAAACGTGATCTAACAAAGTGGGAGCTGGCTTGTCGGGTCGCCGCATCGCTGCGAAGACGGCGGCATGGCCAACAGGGTGTCTGCCAAGACAGTTGCTCCCACATTTGTAGCGTGTGAGGCGGGTTATTACTTTTCCAGGAGCCACTGGCGTGGGCCCGGAGTAAACGACGGCACTTCGTCCGTCTGTGCGGTGTTCACCGCCTGGAAAATTTCCAGCTGCTTGCCCTTGCGAGCGAAGATCCACGGGTTGCCCTTGCCGTTCAGCTGCAGCCAGATGCTGTCGTAGCCGCCGCTCATGGAGGCGCAGTCGCCTGCCAGGCAGAGCGAGTACTGATCGACGCCAGGCAGGCCGGCCACTTGACCGTTGGGCTGGAACTGCACCGTTGCGCCCTGGCCGTTGCCGTCGATGATTTTCCAGTCGCCGCCCATGTAGGCCGCATACAGCGCGCGTTCGAAGTTGGCGCCCAGTGGCGCGCCTTCCGGAGCGGGGTCTTTGGCGCGTGCGAACAGTTGCTCTGGCTCGTTGTCGTTGGCCACTTGCAGCAGTTGTTTGCCTTTGCGCTTGAGTTCGGTGGCGGAGCTGCCGTAGAAGTCCACGCTCCAGGCGCCGGATTTCTCACCGAGCAACTTGCCTTCGGCGACTTCAAAGCCGTTGTAGTAGCGCGCCTGCGCAGCCTTGGCGTTGACCTCCCATTCGAGGTTCGGGCCATAGCTTTGCAGCGCTTCACGCAAAGGGCCGCCCTTGGCTGCCGCATCGATGGCAACCTGGTTGATCCAGGTGCCGCTCACATCCAGGTCGGCGGGATTGCTGGCACAACCGCCGAGCAACAGGGCGAGCAGTGACGAGGCTACAAGCGCTTTGCGCATCATGAAATCCTTTTAAAACGAAGTCGGCGCAACCGATGTCGGTTGCGCCGGGTGTTTTACTCGATGACCAGGATCGCGTCCATCTCAACCTGTGCACCCTTTGGCAGGGCGGCCACGCCAATGGCGGCGCGGGCAGGGTAAGGCTGTTCGAAGTACTTGCCCATGATCTCGTTGACCTTGGCGAAGTGGCTCAGGTCAGTGAGGAAGATGTTCAGCTTGACGATGTCTTTGAACGAACCGCCGGCGGCTTCGGCCACGGACTTGAGGTTCTCGAAGACCTGAACGGTCTGGGCTTCGAAGCCTTCCACCAGTTCCATGGTCTTCGGGTCCAGCGGAATCTGGCCGGACATGTAGACGGTGTTGCCCGCCTTGATGGCCTGGGAGTAGGTGCCGATGGCAGCCGGGGCCTTGTCGCTGGAGATAACGGTCTTGGTCATGAATGACTCCTTGTTGGAGGGGATTTATGCGCGCATGCGGGTGATGCGGATCACACCGGTCAAGGCGCGCAGCTTCTTGATCACGCGGGCCAGGTGCACACGGTCGTGCACGCTGACCACCAGTTGAACCACGCTGATGCGGCCATCGCGCTCGTCCATGCTGATTTTCTCGATGTTGCCGTCGGCCGCGTTGACGCTGCTGGCCAGCAGGGCGATCAGGCCGCGCTGGTGTTCCAGCTCCACCCGCAGCTCGACGTTGAATTCGCCGGTGACATCCTTGGCCCACGAGAGCTGGATGCATTTTTCCGGGTTGTGGCGGATTTCGGTGATGTTGCGGCAGTTGTCCAGGTGCACCACCATGCCTTTGCCCGCGGACAGGTGACCGACAATCGGGTCGCCCGGGATCGGCGTGCAGCACTTGGCGTAGCTGAGTACCAGTCCTTCGGTGCCGCGGATCGCCAGCGGACCTTCGGGGCTTGGCAACTGTTCGCCTTCGCCCAGCAGACGGCGTGCGACCACGTAGGCCATGCGGTTGCCCAGGCCGATGTCTTCCAGCAGGTCTTCGATGGTTTCCTGACGATACTCGTGGAGCATCGCTTGCACGCGCTCGGCCGGGATCTTGTCCAGGGCGCTGTCGAAACCGTTGAGGACTTTGTTCAGCAGGCGTTCGCCGAGGCTAATGGACTCGGAACGGCGCTGCAGCTTGAGGGCGTGGCGAATATGCGTGCGCGCCTTGCCGGTAACCACGAAGTTGAGCCAGGCCGGGTTCGGGCGTGCGCCGGGTGCGCTGACGATCTCCACGGTGGAACCGCTTTGCAGGGGTTCGGACAGCGGCGCGAGACGTCGATTGATCCGGCAGGCGATGCAGCTGTTGCCCACATCGGTATGCACGGCGTAGGCAAAGTCGACCGCCGTGGAGCCTTTGGGCAGCTCCATGATCCGGCCTTTGGGCGTGAACACGTAGACCTCGTCCGGGAATAGGTCGATCTTCACGCTTTCAATGAATTCGAGGGAGTTACCCGCACGTTGCTGCATTTCCAGCACGCCCTTGACCCATTGACGGGCGCGGGCATGGGTGCCTTTGGGCTGTTCGTCGCCGCTGGATTTATACAGCCAGTGCGCGGCGATGCCGTTGTTGGCCATCTCTTCCATTTCGCGGGTGCGGATCTGGATCTCGATCGGCACGCCGTGCATGCCGAACAGCGTGGTATGCAGTGACTGGTAGCCGTTGGCTTTGGGAATGGCGATGTAGTCCTTGAATCGGCCCGGCAACGGTTTGTACAGATTATGTACAGCGCCCAGTACGCGGTAGCAGGTGTCGACCTTGTCGACGATGATCCGGAACGCATACACGTCCATGATCTCGTTGAAGGCCCGGCGCTTGCCGCGCATCTTCTTGTAGATGCCGTAGATGTGTTTCTGCCGCCCGCTGACCTCGCCTTCGATTTCGTCGATCGCCAGGCAATGGCTCAGGGACTCTTCGATCTTGTTGACGATTTCCTTGCGATTGCCCCGGGCGCGCTTGACCGCCTGGTAGATGCGCGCGGAGCGCATCGGGTGCATGGCCTTGAAGCCGAGGTCTTCGAATTCGATGCGGATGGCATGCATGCCCAGCCGGTTGGCGATGGGCGCGTAGATTTCCAGGGTTTCCTTGGCGATACGCCGGCGTTTTTCGCCGGAGAGCACTTCCAGGGTGCGCATGTTGTGCAGTCGGTCGGCCAGCTTGACCAGGATCACGCGGATATCGCGTGCCATGGCCATGGCCATTTTCTGGAAGTTTTCCGCCTGGGCTTCGGCCTTGGTCTCGAAATTCATCTGGGTCAGTTTGCTGACCCCGTCGACCAGTTCGGCCACGGTATCGCCAAATTGGGAGCTGAGCGCTTCCTTGGCAATGCCGGTGTCTTCGATCACGTCATGCAGCATCGCGGCCATCAGGCTTTGATGGTCCATGTGCATGTCGGCCAGAATATTTGCCACCGCAAGAGGATGGGTGACGTACGCCTCGCCGCTGCGGCGGCGTTGGCCGTCGTGGGCTTGTTCGGCGTAGAAATACGCTCGGCGGACCAGGTTGACCTGGTCTGGGCCGAGGTAGGCCGATAAGCGATCGGCGAGGGCGTCTATGCTCGGCAAAGTGTGAACTCCTGCCGTTGGCTGTGACCCCGCGCCGTGCTACGTCGACCAGGCATAGGCTTAGACCGCCTCGTTGGACTCGTCCTCGAACGCTGCGAACAGCGGTTCATCCTGAACGATTTCCTGTTCGGCGATGAACTCGTAGCTCATCAGGCCTTCGGCGATTTCACGCAGGGCGACAACGGTAGGCTTGTCGTTTTCCCACTGGACCAGGGGCTCTTTGCCGCCGGTGGCCAGTTGACGGGCACGCTTGGTAGAGAGCATGACCAGCTCAAAGCGGTTATCCACGTGTTCTAGGCAGTCTTCAACGGTTACGCGGGCCATGGTATTCCTCGGAGCGAATGCAAGATGCGCGCTGCCCGGTTGGGCAAGCGGACTAAGCAGTTTAAAAAATCACCAGCGTTTAGGGAAGCGCTGATTTTTCGCAGGCCCTCGCAAAATCGCCACAAGTGCCAATGTAAGGCCCTTGCGACGGTTTTGGGAAGAGCGGGTCAACCGAGCAGTTCGGCGAGTAATTTGCCAAAACGCTGCTGTTGGCGTTTTTGCTGAAGCTGATTGGTGCGGAAAATCGCCTTCAAATCATCCAGGGCGTGGGAAAAGTCGTCATTGATGATCAGGTAGTCGTAGTCGACGTAGTGACTCATTTCGCTGACGGCTTCACGCATGCGGCCTTCGATGATCTCGTCGCTATCCTGGCCACGGTTGGTCAGGCGCTGGTGCAAGGCTTCAAGCGACGGCGGCAGGATGAAGATCGAGCGCGCCTTGGGCATCAGCTGGCGTACTTGCTCGGCGCCCTGCCAGTCGATTTCCAGGATCAGGTCGTGGCCTTCGTCCAGGGTCTGCTGCAGGTGGCTTTGCGAGGTGCCGTACAGGTTGCCGAATACTTCGGCACGCTCCAGGAAGTCGCCGTGTTCGATCATCTTGACGAACTCGGTGCGCTCGACGAAGTGATAGTGCACGCCATTCACTTCGCCCGGGCGCATGGCGCGGGTGGTGTGGGAGACCGAAATGCGGATCTGCTCGTCGGCGTCGGTCAGGGCCTTGACCAGGCTGCTCTTGCCCGCGCCCGAAGGGGCGGAAATGATGTAAAGGGTGCCAGTACTGTGGGTCATGGAAGTTGCCTTACTCGATATTCTGTACTTGTTCGCGCATCTGCTCGATCAACACCTTGAGGTTGACCGCCGCCTGGGTACTGCGCGGGTCGAATGCCTTGGAGCCCAGTGTATTGGCTTCGCGGTTGAGTTCCTGCATCAGGAAGTCGAGGCGCCGACCGGCGGCACCGCCGGACTTGAGCACGCGGCGCACTTCGTGGATGTGGGTGCTCAGGCGGTCGAGCTCTTCGGCGACGTCACTCTTTTGCGCCAGCAGGACCATTTCCTGCTCCAGGCGTGTCGGGTCGAGTTCGGCCTTCATGTCGGCGAAGCGGTCGAGCACTTTCTGGCGCTGGGTGGCGAGCATCTGCGGCACCAGCTCGCGCAGGGTCGCCACGTCTTCTTCGATGGAGGTCAGACGCTCATTGATGAGGCGGGCCAGCTCGGCGCCTTCGCGCTCGCGGCCGGCCTTGAGCTCCTTCAGACCTTGATTGAACAGGGCGAGGGCTTCGGCGTTGAGGGCTTGCGGATCGGTCGCGTCGGCGACCAGCACGCCGGGCCATGCCAGCACTTCCAGCGGGTTGAGGGCGGCAGGCTGCTTGATCAGGCCGGCGATGGTTTCGGCGGCGGCGACCAATTGCGCAGCACGGTCACGGTCGATCTGAAGCGGCTTGCCGGTATGCTCCTCGGTAAAGCGCAACGTGCATTCCAGCTTGCCCCGGGAGATACCCTGGCGCAGCGCTTCACGCACAGCGCCCTCGAGGTCGCGAAAGGATTCCGGCAGGCGCAGGTGCGGTTCCAGGTAGCGGCTGTTGACCGAGCGCAATTCCCAGCTCAGGGTGCCTTGTGCGCCGGCTTTTTCGACGCGGGCGAAGGCGGTCATGCTGTGCACCATGGCGGTACCTCGCGTTGCAGCCCCGCAAACACGGGCTGATGGTTAAGAAGGCGCAGGATTGTAGCGCAGTGGGGCGAGTGCGCCCAAACCCGGCCATTCGTAACCGAATTTTTAGATGTGCCCCGAATCGGTTGGCGGCTCTATAATGCTCGGCAGTTTTTCGTCCTCAGTACAGGTGTCTCCCTATGAAACGTCCAAGTGGTCGCGTTGCCGATCAGCTCCGCTCGATCCGCATCACCCGCAACTACACCAAACACGCCGAGGGGTCTGTACTGGTCGAGTTTGGCGATACCAAGGTGATCTGCACCGTCAGCGTCGAAAACGGTGTGCCGCGTTTCCTCAAGGGCCAGGGCCAGGGTTGGTTGACGGCTGAATACGGCATGCTGCCCCGTGCCACCGGCGAGCGTAACCAGCGTGAAGCCAGCCGCGGCAAGCAAGGCGGGCGTACCCTGGAAATCCAGCGTCTGATCGGTCGGTCCCTGCGCGCAGCCCTGGACATGTCCAAGCTGGGCGATGTGACCCTGTATGTCGATTGCGATGTGATCCAGGCTGACGGTGGCACTCGTACTGCCTCCATCACCGGCGCCATGGTGGCGTTGGTCGACGCGTTGAAAGTGATCAAGAAGCGCGGCGGCCTGAAAGGCGGTGACCCGCTCAAGCAAATGATCGCTGCCGTGTCGGTCGGCATGTATCAGGGCGAGCCTGTGCTGGACCTGGACTACCTGGAGGACTCGGCTGCCGAGACCGATCTGAACGTGGTGATGACCAGCACCGGCGGTTTCATCGAAGTGCAGGGCACCGCCGAAGGTGCGCCCTTCCAGCCGGCTGAACTGAACGCCATGCTGGCCCTCGCCCAGAAAGGCATGACCGAAATTTTCGAACTGCAGAACGCCGCCCTGGCGGACTGAGCCCGCTTCAAGGAGAAGCGCCATGAATGACAGCCAGATGCCGGTACCTACGCCTTCCTACGAAGTGCGACAGGGGGCCATGTTGTGCCATCTCGCGGCGTTTCTGGGGTTTGTATTTCCCTTCGGCAGCGTCGTGGGGCCGCTGATCCTGTGGCAGATGAAGAAGGAAAAGGATGCGTTCATCGACGATCAGGGCAAGGAAGCCTTGAACTTTCAGATCACCGTGGCCATCGCCTGGCTGGCTTGCATCGTGCTGGCCTTCGCGGTGGTTGGGTTCTTCCTGATGTTTTTCCTGGCGATCGCCACGGTGGTGCTGACGATCATCGGCAGCATCAAGGCCAACAAAGGTATTGCCTACCGCTACCCGTTGACCTGGCGTGTGATCAAATAATGAACGCCCACAAAAAAACCGACAGCGATGTCGGTTTTTTTGTGCCTGGAAAAAGACCTCAGATGGTCAGCGTCCAGTCGTAGTCCACGATCAGCGGCGCGTGCTGCGAGAAGCGCGGCTGGCGCGGCAGGCGTGCGCTGCGAACGAATCTGCGCAGGCCCGGGGTCAGCAGCTGATAATCGAAGCGCCAGCCCAGGTTGAGCATCTCGGCCTGTTCGTTATCCGGCCACCAGCTGTACTGGTCGCCTTCGCGATTGACTTCCCGCAGTGCGTCGACATAACCCATGTTGCCGACAATCTCGTCCATCCAGGCCCGCTCCGGCGCCAGGAAGCCCGGGGATTGCTGGCTGTCGCGCCAGTTCTTGATATCCAGCTTCTGTTGCGCCACGTACAGCGAGCCACAGTAAATGTACTCGCGACGTTTACGCCGCTGTTTATCCAGGTAACGGGCGAAGTCGTCCATTAGCTTGAACTTCTGGTTCAAGTCTTCATCGCCGTTCTGCCCCGAAGGGAGCAGCAAGGTCGCGATGCTGACCTTGTCGAAATCGGCTTGCAGGTAGCGCCCGTAGCGATCGGCTGTCTCGAAGCCGAGGCCGCTGATGACTGCCTTGGGTTGCAACCGCGAGTACAAAGCCACACCACCTTGGGAGGGTACTTCGGCATCGCAGGCATAAAGGAAGTAGCCATCCAGTTGGAAGGCTGGGTCGTCCAGTTCAAAGGCGGAGGCGCGGGTGTCCTGCAGGCAGATGACGTCGGCATTCTGTGCTTGCAGCCAACTGAGCAAACCACGCTCGACTGCAGCCTGAATACCATTGACGTTCACACTGATGATCCGCATAAATGGCCCCAAAAATCGCGTGCGTGTATGATACACGCCGTCTACCTAATTAGCTAAATCCGTGGTATCTGAGGCTTTTTTCATGCAGGCGTATCAACGCGATTTCATTCGTTTTGCCATCGATCGCGGGGTTTTGCGCTTCGGTGAGTTCACCCTCAAGTCCGGGCGCACCAGCCCGTATTTCTTCAATGCGGGCCTGTTCAACTCCGGTTCCGCGTTGGCTCAATTGGGTCGTTTCTATGCGGCCGCTATCGTTGAAAGCGGTATTCCTTTCGACGTGCTGTTCGGCCCGGCCTACAAAGGTATTCCCCTGGCCGCCGCGACCGCCGTCGCCCTGGCCGAGCACCACGGGCAGGACCTGCCATGGTGCTTCAACCGCAAGGAAGCCAAGGCCCACGGTGAAGGCGGCAGCCTGGTGGGCGCTCCGCTCAAGGGTGACGTGCTGATCATCGATGACGTGATCACTGCCGGCACCGCGATCCGTGAAGTGATGCAGATTATCGCCTCCCAGGACGGCGCCAAGGCCGCCGGCGTGCTGATCGCATTGAACCGTCAGGAGCGTGGCAACGGTGAGTTGTCGGCGATCCAGGAAGTGGAGCGTGACTTCGGCATTCCGGTGGTGAGCATCGTATCGCTGAACCAGGTGCTGCAATTCCTGGAAGATGATCCGCAGCTCAAGCAGCATTTGCCTGCGGTTCGCGCATACCGCGAGCAGTTTGGCGTCTGACCCAAATCCCACAGGGGATCTCCACATTGCTGCAAAATCTGTGTGTATAAAAAAGCCCCCGCTCAATTGAATTGAGCGGGGGCTTTTTGTTTTCAGCGTTTAAGGACGCTTGCGGTTACTGATCAGCGTGCCCATGCCGGTATCCGTGAAGATCTCGAGCAGCACCGCGTTCGGCACGCGGCCATCGATGATCAGCGAGCTGCCGACGCCGCCCTGTACTGCTTCGAGTGCGCAGCGGATCTTCGGCAGCATGCCGCCGTAGATGGTGCCGTCGGCGATCAGGTCGTCCACCTGTTGGGTGGTCAGGCCGGTCAGCACCTTGCCTTCCTTGTCCAGCAGGCCGGCGATGTTGGTCAGCAGCATGAGCTTTTCAGCCTTCAGTGCTTCGGCCACCTTGCCGGCCACGAGGTCGGCGTTGATGTTGTAGGACTCGCCATTGGCGCCCACGCCGATCGGCGCGATCACCGGAATGAAATCGCCTTTCACCAGCAGATTCAGCAGGTCGGTGTTCACGCCAACCACTTCGCCCACTTGGCCAATATCGATGATTTCCGGTTGGGTCATCTCCGGCGTCTGACGGGTGACCGTCAGTTTTTTCGCACGGATCAGTTCCGCGTCCTTGCCGGTCAGGCCGATGGCACTGCCGCCATGGCGGTTGATCAGGTTGACGATGTCTTTGTTCACCTGGCCGCCGAGGACCATTTCCACCACGTCCATGGTCTGCGCGTCCGTGACGCGCATGCCATCGATGAAGTGACTCTCGATCGACAAGCGCTTGAGCAGGTCGCCGATTTGCGGACCGCCACCGTGCACCACCACCGGGTTGATCCCTACGGCTTTCATCAACACGATGTCGCGGGCAAAGCCGGTTTTCAGCTCGTCGCTTTCCATGGCGTTGCCGCCGTACTTGATCACCAGCGTCTTGCCGACGTAGCGTCGAATATAAGGCAACGCTTCGGACAGGACTTTGGCGGTGTTGGCAGCGGCTTCGCGTTCGAGGGTCATTCAGGGCTCCGGTAAAAAATCAGAACGGTAATTGGAGATCAGGGGCAACACGTTTCAACTGGGCGTGGAACACGTCCTTGATGCGCTGCAACTCAGCCTCGGTATCCGCCTCGAAACGCAGGACCAGCACCGGTGTGGTGTTGGACGCGCGAACCAGGCCCCAGCCTTTGGCGTAATCGACTCGCACACCATCAATGGTGGTCGGGTTGGCACCTTCACCCCATTGCGCATCGTGCAGTGCGTCAATGATGCTGAATTTGCTCTCTTCGGTCACATGGATATTGATTTCTGGCGTAGAAATATCGTTCGGGAAGGTCTGAAACAGCTCCTGCGCCGTGGATTTTTCCTTGCTGAGGATCTCCAGCAGGCGTGCGGCACTGTAAATACCGTCGTCAAACCCGAACCAGCGCTCCTTGAAGAACACGTGGCCGCTCATTTCGCCGGCCAGCAGGGCGCCGGTTTCCTTCATTTTCTTTTTGATCAACGA
Source organism: Pseudomonas sp. SDO524_S393 (assembly GCF_054071875.1). NCBI lineage: Bacteria > Pseudomonadati > Pseudomonadota > Gammaproteobacteria > Pseudomonadales > Pseudomonadaceae > Pseudomonas > Pseudomonas sp. SDO524_S393. The sequence goes on from NZ_JBSVVZ010000005.1 coordinate 138,787, forward strand.
ATGACCGGTCTTCCACATTAGCGGGCGACCGCCGTATTCCTTGATCAGTGGCGTGAGACGACGGGTGCACTTCACGTCGAAAATGATTTCGGCGTTGGCATTGCGCGACACCACGTCACGGGCGAACAGCATCAGCAGGCGGTCGGCAAAGACGTTCTCACCGGTATTGGTCACCACGCCAACACGATCGCCATCGCCGTCGAAGGCCAGGCCTACATCGGCACCGGTTTCCTTGACTTTGGCAATCAGGTCCACCAGGTTCTCAGGTTTGCCCGGGTCGGGGTGGTGGTTGGGGAAGTTGCCGTCGACCTCGCAGAACAACGGAATCACTTCGCAGTTGAGGGCTTCGAGCAATTGTGGAGCGATCACGCCGGCCGCGCCGTTACCGCAGTCCACCACCACTTTCAGGCGGCGCGCGAGTTTGACGTCGCGGGTAATTTCGTCAGCGTAGCGTTGCAGGATGTCGACTTTGGTGATGCTGCCTTTGCCGCTCGTCAGGTCGTTGGTCTTCAGGCGGGTATGCAGGGCCTGGATCTGCTCGTTGGCGAGGGTGTCGCCGGCGATGACGATCTTGAAGCCGTTGTAGTCCGACGGGTTATGGCTACCAGTGAGCATGACGCCGGATTTGCCGGCCAGCACGTTGGCGGCGTAGTACAGCGCCGGAGTGGGTACCAGACCGACGTCGCTCACGTGGCAACCGCTGTCGGCCAGGCCCTGGATCAGTTGTTCCACCAGCTCCGGACCGGAGAGGCGACCGTCACGGCCGACCGAAACGTTGGGTTCGCCCTGGGCCAGGCTCTGGGCGCCAATGGCGCGGCCGATCCAGTAGGCGGTTTCGGCGGTCAGGGTCTTGGGCACCACGCCGCGGATGTCATAGGCGCGAAAGATGCTGTCGGGGAATGTCGGGGCTACTCGGGCTGCGGTACTCATCGCGGGGGGAAACTCCATCTGAAGGGGGCAAGGCTGGCCTTGTGTGGCTGACCGGCAGGCTCAAACTGAAGGGTATGACGACGTTTTCGGCAGAGAGTTCGTGGTGCAAAAATGCCATCGGCGCACAAGCTTTGTGGCTTTTTCTGCGTAATACATTGATTTCGCTGGGGAAATCTCGCTGATTCGGTGCGCGCATTCTTCATCCTGAAAGGCCTTGCGCAGGCGTCGGGCCGGACAAAGGCGTCCGGCCTGATTCAGCTTAGTCAGTGACTGCCGGAATGCCCAAACCCGCCGGCACCACGTTGGGTTTCGTCGAATTCCTGCACTAGTTCGAAGTGCGCCTGCACCACCGGCACCAGCACCAACTGGGCGATTCGCTCGCCGACAGCGATGTTGAACGCGGTCTGGCCACGGTTCCAGCACGACACCATCAATTCGCCCTGGTAGTCCGAGTCGATCAGGCCGACCAGGTTGCCCAGCACGATGCCATGTTTATGGCCCAGGCCCGAACGCGGCAGGATCAGCGCAGCCAGGCCCGGGTCGCCGACATAGATCGACAGGCCGGTAGGGATAAGGATCGTCTGGCCCGGCTCAAGAACGGTGTCTTCCTTGAGCATGGCGCGCAGGTCCAGGCCGGCGGAGCCCGGTGTGGCGTAGGCTGGCAGAGGGAATTCGTTGCCGAGTCGGGGGTCGAGAATCTTGGCTTGCAAAGCGTGCATGTAAATTAAACCTGGTTCAGCCGTTGGGCGATGAAAGAGATCAGTTGGCGGGCAATCTTGCCTTTGCTGGTCTGGGCGAAAAGGGTGGCGTGCAGCTCGCGATCAATCACGCTGCAGGCGTTTTCCTCGCTGTTGAAGCCGATGCTCGGGTTGGCGACATCGTTTGCAACGATCAGGTCGAGGTTTTTGTCTTTCAATTTGCGGGCGGCGTAGTCCAGCAGGTGCTCGGTTTCGGCGGCGAAGCCGACACTGAAGGGACGGTCCGGGCGGGTGGCGATAGTTGCCAGGATGTCCGGGTTGCGCACCATTTGCAGGAGCAGGCCGTCGCCGCTTGTAGGGTCTTTCTTGAGCTTTTGCGGGGCGACCACTTCTGGACGGTAGTCCGCAACCGCTGCCGAAGCGATAAACAAGTCGCACGGAATAGCGGCTTCGCAGGCCGCCAGCATGTCCCGGGCACTGACCACGTCGATTCGCGTGACGCGGTCCGGGGTCGGCAAATGCACCGGACCTGTGATCAGGGTGACGCGTGCGCCTGCCTCGACCGCCGCTTCAGCCAGGGCAAAGCCCATTTTTCCTGAACTATGGTTGGTGATGTAGCGCACCGGGTCGATGTTTTCCTGGGTCGGACCGGCAGTGATCAGCACATGTTTACCGGTGAGGGCCAGGTGCTGGAAGCACTCGGCCGCGCACAGCGCCAGGTCGGTGGCTTCGAGCATGCGGCCCATGCCGACGTCGCCGCAGGCCTGGCTGCCGGACGCCGGGCCGAACACTTTGAGGCCACGGCTTTGCAGCAGTTGGGTGTTGGCTTGGGTGGCAGGGTCGCGCCACATGGCCTGGTTCATGGCGGGGGCGATGGCAACGGTGGCATCGGTGGCCAGTACCAGGGTGGTCAGCAGGTCGTCGGCGATGCCTTGGGCCAGGCGGGCAATCAAGTCGGCGGTGGCCGGGGCGATCAGCACCAGGTCGGCCCATTTGGCCAGTTCGATATGGCCCATGGCGGCTTCGGCGGCCGGGTCGAGCAGGTCCAGGTGAACCGGGTGGCCGGACAGGGCCTGCATGGTCAGCGGGGTGATGAACTCACTGCCACCACGGGTCATGACCACACGCACTTCGGCACCTTGGTCCAGAAGCCTGCGGACCAGTTCAGCGCTCTTGTAGGCGGCAATGCCGCCGCCGACGCCGAGAACGATGCGTTTCCGATACAGACGCTGCATTGGTTTGCCTTTCCAGTTCAGTGATGCCAGTTCAATGGCGCGAACGATGCCCCCTCCCCAGGTGAAATCGCTCGCAAAAAAGAGGGCCTAAGATAACACAGCGTCCGCCAGGCAACAGCGGAGCACGTACACACGGAGGTGGGATGAGTATTCGTGATTGGCCTGCGGCAGAGCGGCCACGAGAGAAGCTTCTGGAAGGGGGCGCGCAGAGCCTCTCCGATGCCGAGCTGTTGGCGATTTTCCTGCGCACCGGGGTGTCCGGGCGCAGTGCCGTGGACCTTGCGCGACATCTGCTTGCGCAGTTTGGAGGCCTGCGACCGCTGCTGGAGGCCAACCTGGCACTGTTCAGCCAGCAATTGGGCCTGGGGCCGGCCAAGTTCGCCCAATTGCAGGCTGTGCTGGAAATGGCCCGGCGCCACATGGCCGAGCGGCTGAGGAGTGATTCGGTGTTGGAAAGCCCGCGAGCCGTGCGCGACTACCTCAAGGCGATGCTGCGCCATGAGCCCCACGAGACTTTCGGGTGTCTGTTTCTAGACTCCAAGCACCGAGTGCTGGGCTTCGAGGTGATGTCCCAGGGCACCATCAATTCGGCCATGGTGTACCCGCGACAAGTGGTCAAGCGCGCCCTGGCCTACAACGCCGCAGCGTTGATCCTGTGCCACAACCATCCTTCCGGCAGCCTTGAGCCAAGCGCGGCTGATCGAAAATTGACCAAGCTGCTGCAAACGGCGCTGGAAGTGATCGATGTGCGAGTGTTGGATCACATCATCGTTGGCGATGGTGATCCGCTGTCGATGGCTGAATACGGGTGGATGTAAACCCGCCCCAGTGGGGCGGGTTTGTATTCATGGCTTGACGCTGACCTTGGAAAAGTCTTGCCGGCCAAACGGGCTGACCTGATAGCCCTCTACGCCCTTGCGTGTCAGCGCAAAGGCCGTCGGGTGCGCCAGCGGCAGCCACAGTGCCTGCTGCTGGATCTGCGCCTGCGCCTGCTGATACAGCTTGCTGCGCACGCCCTGCTCGCTGGTGGTCTTGCCGGCGCTGATCAGCTTGTCCAGTGCAGGGTCGCAGTAGCGGGCAAAGTTGGTGCCGGACTTGACTGCGGCGCAGGAGAACTGAGGGGTGAGGAAGTTATCCGGGTCGCCGTTGTCGCCGGCCCAGCCCATGAACAGCAAATCGTGTTCGCCGGCCTTCGCGCGGCGAATCAGCTCGCCCCACTCGATCACGCGAATTTCAGCCTGGATGCCGACTTTGGCGAGGTCTGCCTGCAGCAGTTGCGCGCCGAGGTTCGGGTTGGGGTTCAGCAGGCTGCCAGTAGGGCGCGTCCAGATCGTGGTCTTGAAACCGTCCTTGAGCCCGGCACGGTCCAGCAGTGCCTTGGCCTTGGCGAGGTCCTGTGGATAACCCGACAGTTCCTTGGCATAGCTCCAGGTATTGGGCGGGTAAATGCCGTTGGCGGCTTCGGCGGTGCCTTCAAATACGCTTTTCAGGTAGCTGGCCTTGTCGAAGGCCAGGTTGATCGCCTGACGCACTTCGGGTTTGTCCAAAGGCGGGTGCTGGCTGTTGATAGCCACGAAAGCGGTCATGAAGGCGGCGGTTTTCTCGACGTTGAGCGCAGCGTCCTTTTCAGCCTCGCCCACATCCAGCGGCTTGGGCGACAGGGCGATCTGGCATTCATCCCGACGCAGTTTCTGCAGGCGCACATTGGCGTCCGGGGTGATGGCGAAGATCAAGTTATCCACGGCAGGTTTGCCGGCAAAATAGTCCGGGTTGGCTTTGTAGCGCACCACGGCGTCTTTCTGGAAACGCACGAAAACGAAGGGGCCTGTACCGATCGGTTGGCTGTTGAGCTTTTCGGTGGCTCCGGCCTTGAGCAGTTTGTCGGCGTATTCCGCCGAATAGATAGAGGCGAAGCCCATGCTCAGGGCCGCCAGGAAGGTAGAGTCGGCGTGATCCAGGGTGAAGCGCACGGTCAGCGGGTCGAGCGCGTCGATCTTCTTGATCAGTGCCGGCAGTTGCAGTGACTGGGCGTGGGGGAAGCCGCTCTGGGCAACCTGATGCCACGGGTTGGCCGGGTCCAGCATGCGTTCGAAGCTGAAGCGCACGTCTTCGGCAGTCAGGGTGCGGCTTGGGGTGAAGTACTCGGTGCGATGGAATTTCACGTCCGGGTGCAGTTTGAAGGTGTATGTCAGACCATCCGGCGACACCTCCCAGCTGTCCGCGAGGCTCGGCACCAGCTTGCCACTGACCGCGTCGTAGTCCACCAGGCGGTTCATCAGCGTGTCGGCTGAAGCGTTGGTGGTGGTCAGCGAGTTGTACTGCACCACGTCGAAGCCCTCGGGGCTGGCCTCGGTGCAGACGCTCAGGTTGGTGGCGGCAGACGCCAGGGGCGCAATAAAGAGAGGAGCGAGCAACAGCGGTAGGGCAGCGAGGCGCATAGTCGGTTTCCTTTGCAGATCGAAGGCCCATCTGCGAGTGCAGTCTGGAAAAGGCCTACCGTAGTGGCCTGTTGGATAAATGACCAGTCCATTTTTGCCTGTGTTTTTGGGGCAAATGCTGTTTTGATAGCGCCTCGGTGAATTTCGCTGCGCATTTTGTCGTGCGCGCGAGCGCGGTGAATCATTCTGTGCGACGAGCGGTCGGCAGTTACAGCGCCCCTGCTGGCAACGGTTCAGGCGCCCGCTGCCCAGATTTGCACAGGGAAAAACTCACAGGATGTTGTTGCGCTTGGGTCTTTCTGGTATAAAGCAGCGCTCTTTTCTAGGGGCCCGGTTCCTTCGCTTGTAGGTGTAGCCGGTAAGACCCTAAAGAAACGCGGCGCCTGGCGCCAAATGACTGAGAGATTAAGCGGCCAACCCATGCCGGGTTGGGCATGTGGTTTTAGAGGGCTGAGGCATGTCGAGAGTCTGTCAAGTTACCGGTAAGGGTCCGGTGACTGGGAATAACATTTCCCACGCAAATAACAAAACCCGTCGTCGTTTCCTGCCGAACCTGCAGCATCACCGCTTCTGGGTTGAAGAAGAGAAACGTTTTGTTCGCCTGCGTGTATCCGCCAAAGGCATGCGCATCATCGACAAGCGTGGCATTACTGCCGTGCTGGCCGAAATCCGCGCCGCTGGCAAGATCTAAGGAGTTCTATCATGCGTGAATTGATTCGAATGATCTCTAGCGCCGGTACTGGTCACTTCTACACTACCGACAAGAACAAGCGTACTACCCCGGACAAGCTCGAAAAGAAAATGTTCGACCCGCGCGTTCGCAAGCACGTGATGTACAAAGAAGGCAAAATCAAGTAATTGATTTTCCTCCTGAAAAAAAGCCCGTATCGCGAGAGACGGGCTTTTTTTTGCCTGTAATTCGCTGATCAGGCCTTTTGTTCGAACACTACGTAGATCTTTCGGCAGGGCTCCAGCACTTCCCAAGTCCCGCTGAAGCCTGCGGGGATCACGAAGCGGTCGCCCGCGCGCAGGGTCTTGGCGTTGCCATCCGTATCGCGCAGCACCGACACCCCCTGCACGATCTCGCAATACTCATGCTCGGTGTAGTTGACCTTCCAGTGTCCGACCTCACCCTCCCAGACCCCGGCACTCATCTGGCCACATGGACTGTTGTAGTGGTTATAGATCGTTTGCTCGGGATCGCCCTTGAGGATTTTTTCGGCGGCAGGGCGGTAGCGATCGGCGGCGGTCTTGGCTTGGCTGAAGTCGACAATGTCCTGGATGCTCATGTGCGTGTCCCGTCTGGCCTGGGGTTGGAAAGCCCAAAGTCTATGTTTATTAAAATGAACATCGCAAGGGCGTTTGCCGGCGTTATGTCAAATATATTGAAACACCCCCAGCCGCTGGTTTAGGGTGGCAGCTGCCTTGAGCCGAACAGCAGGCTGGCCGGGCAAGAATTCTGTGAGGTTGCCAGGGGACATCGCCTGGCCCTTGTATTCAATAAGAGGAGGACACTCGCATGACCACCCTGACCCGTGCCGACTGGGAACAACGCGCCAAGGACCTGAAGATCGAAGGCCGCGCCTACATCAACGGCGAGTACACCGCCGCCGTTTCCGGCGCCACGTTCGAATGCATCAGCCCGGTCGATGGCCGTCTGCTGGCCACCGTTGCCAGTTGTGACGCCGACGACGCGCAGCGCGCCGTGGAAAACGCCCGCGCCACTTTCAATTCCGGCGTGTGGTCGCGCCTGGCGCCGGCCAAGCGCAAGTCTGCGATGATCCGTTTCGCGGCGCTGCTCAAGGCCAATGCCGAAGAGCTGGCGTTGCTCGAAACCCTGGACATGGGCAAGCCGATCAGCGATTCCCTGGCGGTCGACGTGGCGGGCGCCGCCAACGCCTTGAGCTGGAGCGGCGAAGCCATCGACAAGATCTACGACGAAGTTGCGGCTACCCCGCACGACCAACTGGGCCTCGTGACGCGCGAGCCTGTTGGTGTGGTGGGGGCTATCGTGCCGTGGAACTTCCCGTTGATGATGGCGTGCTGGAAACTGGGCCCGGCGCTGTCCACCGGTAACTCGGTGATCCTCAAACCGTCGGAAAAATCTCCACTGACCGCCATCCGCATCGCCGCCCTGGCGGTGGAAGCCGGTATTCCAAAAGGCGTGTTCAACGTGCTGCCGGGTTACGGCCACACGGTGGGCAATGCGCTGGCGCTGCACATGGACGTCGACACCCTGGTGTTTACCGGTTCGACCAAGATCGCCAAGCAATTGTTGATTCGCTCCGGCGAGTCGAACATGAAGCGCGTTTGGCTGGAAGCGGGTGGCAAGAGCCCGAACATCGTGTTCGCGGATGCCCCGGATCTGCAAGCCGCGGCTGAATCCGCCGCCGGCGCCATCGCTTTCAACCAGGGCGAAGTCTGCACCGCGGGTTCGCGCCTGCTGGTAGAGCGCTCCATCAAGGACAAATTCCTGCCACTGGTGATCGAGGCGCTCAAGGGCTGGAAACCGGGCAATCCTCTGGATCCAGCTACCAACGTCGGCGCGTTGGTGGACACCCAGCAGATGAACACGGTGCTCTCGTACATCGAAGCTGGCCACGCTGATGGCGCCAAGCTGGTGGCGGGCGGCAAGCGTACCCTCGAAGAAACCGGCGGCACCTACGTCGAGCCGACGATTTTCGATGGTGTGACCAACGCGATGAGGATTGCCCAGGAAGAAATTTTTGGCCCGGTGCTGTCGGTGATCACATTCGACAGCGCCGAAGAGGCCATCGCGATTGCCAACGACACCCAATATGGCCTGGCCGCCGCAGTCTGGACGGCGGACATCTCCAAGGCGCACCTCACCGCCAGGGCCTTGCGCGCCGGCAGCGTATGGGTCAACCAGTATGACGGCGGCGACATGACCGCGCCGTTCGGTGGCTTCAAGCAGTCGGGTAATGGCCGCGACAAGTCGCTGCACGCGTTCGACAAATACACGGAGCTGAAGGCGACCTGGATCAAGCTGTAACGTTCAGGCATCACAGCAGTTCAAAAAAGTGGGAGCGGGCTTGCCCGCGAATACGCTGGGTCAGTCGGCATATGTGCTGACTGACCCAGCGTA